>CAJUFW010000005.1:0-20509 GCA_910585655.1 uncultured Lachnospiraceae bacterium | reverse complement strand
AGGCTTTTTTGCGCCTGGTGAATGATAGTCATGATTTCCGGAAGGTCGGCGGGATGCGCTTTTCGTAATTTTAATTTTGTATTCATAAACAAGCTTCCTTTTTTCCTTATTCTATTTCTTTCTGTATTCTCTTTTTTTTTAGTTCTTCTGGTTATTCTGGCTTTTCTGCTTTCTTTTCTTGTTCCACCAGCCATTGTTTAAAATTGCCCTGAGGATTCATTTTGAAATAAACCGCTTCCAGTTCTTTGTAAATTCCTTTTCTATCGGGATAACCAGGCTCCGGTTCCATAGGCAAGCTTTGATAAGCCCTGAAAAAATAAAGCAGGGCGTTTGTATTTTCTCCTTTTGCCCGATACACGCTTGCCAGATTATGGTAATTTACAATGGTAGATGGATGCTCCTCTCCTAAAGTTTTCTTATTTATCTGTAACCCTCTCAGAAACAGTTTTTCTGCCTCCTGGTACTTTCCCTGATTATAATATACTCTTGCTAAATTATTGTAACCTGTCGCTGTAAAGGGATGTGTGTTTCCTAACACCTTTATATTAACTTGTAAACTTTTTTGATATATAAGAATCGGACGTTTTCCGCCTGTTTTTTCCGTTATTTCCTCCGCTATTTCTCCTAATAAGCCAATCCATTCACTGGTACGAACACTTATTTTTTTTCGGTATTCTTTTCTCGTTTCTTCATTAAATTTTAAATCTGTCTTCACTTTTGCAAACAGGTTCAAAAGACCGACAAAAATCCCTTTTGTCTCAAGCTCGGTTCCCGTTTCTACTGTAATCCCTGCTGCTTCTTTGGAAAGCATCGTTTCTGTACCTTCCATCCAAAAATTCTCTATCCGCTCCAAAAGCGGCTTCCTTATCTCACAGCCCAGTTCCTCTGCAATTTCCAGTAAAGCCTCTCCCATTAGAATAAAAAGATCCGAATGTACGATATTGAACAAATCCAGATCCAAGCTACAGTTTATCGTTCTTGTTTTATATCCCTCTTTAGCCAGATTTTCTGACATCCGGTTCAATTCCGTACTTTTCCCACAGCCTCTATGCCCCAGCAGCAGACAGGCGCTGTACTCCTTCGGATTCCGACAGATATCTGCAAGATCCTCAATCGGCGAATCATATTTATCACTGGTACGATATTCCATCGTATCTGCACAGTAAAACTCTGTCATCTGCTCCTTTTTTAGAGGTGCAGGTGAAAACGCATTGAGTATTTCAGAAATCTGATTGGCATACTTCATGTTCTGCTTTCTCCTTTCTCTGGACAGAAATCAGATAACGTATAAAGAGAGTGCAACGCTTGTTTTGGACTGCCTGCATAATCCGTATACTGCAGCCCGCCGGATTTTGAAACAGCGCTTTCTATCATTTTTTTGTCAGTTCCGGCACATCGTCCCTTGCCAACGCCTGTTCCACTTCTATCCACACCACTTCACTATTCTCGTCATGATCCGATACCGCTTCCCCTGAAACATATTCTGCGGCAAACACAATATACCAATCACACCTTAACGCATCCTGAGGCGACTCCCCAACGTTTACATATCCGCTTGGAATAATCAGCATTCCATTTCCATAAGTATGGCGGGCAAGCAACACCTTATTGTCCTTCATGACGACACCGGCAACGCTCTGTCCCCAGTTTGTATTTTCATCATTCATAGCAATCCTCCTCCAAACCCAAAAGGAAGTTTTCCTCTATTATATCCCAAGAAGCTTGGATTCGTAAAGACTTTCTTTTCGCTATGCCCTTATATACTTCTATTTCGAGCTTTTTGGCTTATCCGGTATCGTCCAGTTCAGCTTTCTGGCTTCAATCAGCGGCAAAACCATCTTCGTTATCACATAAGTCCGGGCTTTCCCGGCAAACGCAATGATTTTGCTACGGGTTCTTGGCATCGTGCAAAATTCTAAAATATCCTCATCCTGATTGGAAAATGCAGAAAGAGTATTATACAGCTTGGTAGGACAGCCATGCTCCGCTGATTTTATAGGAAAATCTACGCTCTTGACATACGTAATATTACGTGTTATGATGAAAACATCAAAAAAAGGGCTTGGAGCAAGCCATCCTAAAGCAAGCCGGACTTAAATAACAGTAACTCTATAAAGGAGGATATCATTATGAAAAAACTATTTTACCCTGCCTTATTCCACAAAGCAGAAGAAGGAGGTTTCTGGGTTTCTTTCCCGGATATTCCGGAATGCCTTACGCAGGGCGATGATATGGAACAAGCCTATGAAATGGCAGCAGACGCACTGGGACTGGCATTAGTATGCCGGGAGCAGGAACACGAACCTCTCCCTGCCGCCTCTGATCCGACCTCCATTTCTCCAGAGACCGATTCCTTCCTTGTCGTCATGGAATTTGATATGCTGGCCTATAAAAAACGTACCAGCTCCCGTGCCGTAAAAAAGACGCTAAGTATCCCGGAATGGCTAAACGAAGCAGCTATGGCAATGGACTTAAATTTTTCCCAGATTCTGCAGGAAGCGCTTCTTTCTAAAATCCAGGCGAATGCCTGATTTCATGTTTATTTTTTCAAAGAACTCCCCGCCTGCTTCACAGACGGGGAGTTCTTTTATACAAAACTACTGCTCAAACTTCCGCGGATGTTTCGGATGCGTCAGCTTCTCCAGCGTCATATTGTCCTGTGAGCCGACTTCAAACTGCTGCAGATTCTCATACACTCCGCGTTTGTCGCCTTGCGCCAGGGACGTTTCTCTTGCTTTCATCACGGCAGGTCCATAGGCAATTGCTCCTGGTCCGTTGACGCAGCCGCCCTCGCATGCCATACCCTCGATAAAATCTTCCGGAAGCTTTCCGGCGCGCAGAAGCATCAGGGCTTTTTTACACTCTGCCGCTCCGTTGCATACCTTTACCTGAATGTTGGTATTTTCTCCGGTCTCTTTTAAGCTTTGCAGAACCGCTTTGGTTACGCCGCCGCTCTGGGAAAAACGCCGTCCGTAAATACTGCCCTGCTGCTGCTCTAAACCGCTCGCTTCTACTTTGATATCCTTGGCTCGCAGCATTGCAAATAATTCGTCGAAAGTCAGAGCATAGTCCGCTGCATGTTGGGTAATCGTATCCAATACCTCGCCCTTCTTCGCCACACAAGGACCGATGAAAACGGTCATCGCATCCGGATGAACCGCCTTGATATAACGAGCTACAGCTACCATCGGAGAAGCGGTCGTGGACATATTCGGCAATAGCTGCGGGAAATGCTTTTTGATCATATTGACAAAAGCTGGGCAACAGGAGGTCGTCATTTTCTTCCCCTCTGCGTAAGCTTCTGCCCATTCCTTTGCCTCCCCGGCAGCCGTCAGATCGGCACCCAAGGATACCTCATACATATCTGTAAAGCCCAGCTTCCTAATCGCCTCTGCGATATCCGCTACCGAAGCATCCTCAAACTGTCCCTCAATGGCAGGCGCTACCATAGCATAGACCGGAATTCCGGCACGCAGCATCCGGATCACATCGACGATAAAAGAACGATCGGAAATCGCGCCAAACGGGCAATCTTTGATACAGGCGCCACAGTTGATACAACGCTCTTCGTCAATGACGACAATCCCGTTTTCATCCATAGAAATCGCGTCTACCGGACAGCTCCTTTTGCATGGACGCATCAGATCGGCAATCGCATTATACGGGCATGCCTGGGAACATTTTCCACATTCCTTACATTTACTTGGATCGATATAGGCGCGATCCCTGGACATGGAAATAGCCCCGAAATTACAAGCTCCCTGACACTTTTTACTCATACACTTCTGACAGTTGTCCGTGACGACAAAGCGGGTAATCGGGCAGCCCTCGCAGGCGGAAGTAATTACCTGAACAATATTTTTATTGTCCTTCCCTGCCACCGGGGATTTCCCCTGCGCTAGACGGATCCGTTCACGGATGATTTCCCGCTCCTTATAAATGCAGCAACGAAATTGCGGCTTTGGTCCCGGAAACATCTCATAAGGCATTTGTTCTAAGCCGCCCTCTGGTTCTCCTGCAAAGGCGTACTTTGCTACCTCATATAATACTTCATGTTTAATTCTTCCAATATCATTTTCAATTTTTAACATACTTTCTCTCCTTGCCATTCAAAGTCTGTATGGAACTTCCAGGAATACTAATAGTATCTCACCCGAACCGTTTTGCCCATCCGCGTTACCAACTCCTGGATCTGCTCCACCAGATGAAGGCGGATCGAAAGGTCAAACGGCAGGTTCGGATTTTGATGTGCTTCGTTCATTGCCCTGCCGACAAACATATAAAAATCCGTACAATCTTCAATGATCATCTTTGCCAGCTGGGATCCGCCGTTGTCACGGTCTAATTCAATGAAAAAGTTTTCGTCAATATCCTCTTCTACGTAGGTTTTCAAAAGATTCAGCGTCCTGTTTAACGTCAACACACCTTCCGTTACCAAATCCATACCTTCTATCTTAGCCGTAGGCGGAACTTCCGGATCGTTATAGGAAAGAGAGGTTTTGATTGGTTTATCCAGATATCTGGCTACGATATTGGCGCTGGTACCGCCGCTGACCGCCTTCTTTCCCTCTTGTGCAAAAAACTCCTTCATACACCGCTCGTCATCCTCTTTCGTCTTTGGCGGACCGGTAAACAAACTTACTGTTTTCCGCTCAATCACCCTTGTTACTGCTACCGTCGTATCGTCTCCCGGCTGCCCTTCATACAAATCGTCGCAGGCTTTGCTTAATATTGCTGCCAGACGGGAAGCGGAACGTGTCGTTTTCATACTTTTTACCGTATAATCCGCCATGCTCTGCCAGGTCCAGCCAAAGTTCAGAAGCTGTCCTACTCCTGCATGAATCACGCCGTCGCTCATCAGCACAAAACAATCGTTCAGCTTTGTATCAAAACGACATTCCTGAATCGTCTTTCCTTCGATTTCCCGCTTGGTAAAAGGCAGGTCTACCAGCTTGCCATCACGAACAAACACGCAGGTCGGATTGTCAAATTCTACCAGATAAGCTTCTCCTGACTTAAAAATCTGCAGAATACTAAACGTCGAATATGCCACCTGACGCACCTGACAAATCGGCAGAGTTTTTACAATAGTTTCCACACACTCCTCTAAGGTAGCGCCCATCCGGAACATCGTACCAAGGATTTTGGATGTCAGGGTAGAAAGGATATTGGCTTTGACACCGCTTCCCATTCCGTCTGCTAAAATCACAATATCCGAATCTTCTGTTTTTAAAATCTCTACCTTGTCCCCGCACAGCTCCTCATGATGGTGGTTCAGGCTTTTATAGGATACATCAATACTGACACTCATTCGCCTTCCCCTCCTTTAACCGATGCCTTCCTGGATATCCGTTTCTTCTCCCAGAATCATATCCCGGAGCTTTGTCAACGTTACTTTCGTTTCTGCTGTTGTCTCGCCAAGCAGCCCTGCAATCTCCTGTGCTACTGTCATTTGCTTGTCAATAACTGCCTGCGCCATTTCAATCGTCTCTACTTTAAGCTGATAAGACTGCTTTTCAGCCTCCTCTTCCTTTGTAATATCCTGGAAAATGCCCAATACGGCATCCTGATTTTTCATATAGACAATATCCTGGGAAGTCGTAATCCCCAAATCGTCATAGCGGACTTTTTTGCCCAGAATATTTTGCTTTGTCCTCATGACTTCCTCAAAATCACTGTGATCAATCAGCTCAAATAAATATTTATCCAGTGCCTCCGCATAGGTCAGATGGAACTGTTTTCTGGCAGCATGGTTAAATTCGATGATCTTCATATCCGGATCGACTACCATAATGATATTCGGCGTAGTATCAAGGACAAAGTTCGACATAGATTCCGCCCGGTCGTGCATATACGGAATACACATATACAGTTCCGCCTTTTTCTGGAATACGGCAACCGCTTTTTCCCGACAGGTAGAATAACCACAGGCGCCGCAATTTAACTCATGTTCTGGCTCGGTCTTGCCGATTTTACGCAAAATCACCCGGATTTCCTCCTCGGTCGGTACTCTGTCCTTTGAAGAACGATCATGGAAGGCTTTGGCAAAAGACAGCTCTTCTGTAGCAGCCTTCGGTGGTATAAACTCCTCCTTTTTCGGCGGAACTTTGGCAATCTGTTCCTCCATATCCAGCTTTACCTTAAAGCGTGAAATCGACTCGCGGTCTACGGCAGGTCCTTTGATACAGCCGCCGTTGCAGATATTCAGCTCGATAAAACTGCCCTTAATATCTCCACGGCTCATACTGTCTAACAGATCTGTCGCATTCTTCATTCCATGCACGTAAAACTTCCGATACGAATCTTCTTTACCGTCCGCTACCACAGACGACAGAACGCCGCTGCTGACCGGATACAGACGATTGACCTCCGGATTTGGATTGTCAAACGGTTCCTCCGGAAGCTCGGACAGTTCGATTCCCTCTGCTTTGAGCCAATCTTCAAATTCAAAGAAATGCAAAACAGCATCTATGTAACCAGCCGTCCGCGCATCGTTTAACGCCTCTCTCTTTTTCGCCAGGCAAGGTCCTAAAAAGACTACTTTTACCTGATTGCCAAACAGGTTTTTGATCACCTTTCCATGGGCGATCATCGGAGAAACTACCGGAGCCATGTACTTTACCAATTCCGGATAATAAATCTCAATCAAATCATTGGCGCTTGGGCAGCAGGTCGTAATAATATTTTCCATCGTTCCTTCCTGCAGCAGACGATGGTATTCCTCCGTCACGTAAACCGCTCCTTCTGCCGTCTCCCGCACTTGAGAAAAGCCCAGCTTTTTCAGCCCGGCTACAACCTGTCCCGGTTTTTGGAACTTTAAAATACCCAGATACGAAGGAGCGAGTGAAATAATCGTCGGAATCCCCTGTGCCAAAAATCCCTTGACCATCTCCAAATCGCTGCTGAAGGTCTTGGCATTTTGCGGGCAAACCTCCATACAATGCCCACAAAGGATACACTTATCATTCAAAATCTGTGCCTGTTCGTTTTTTACTGTGATCGCCTTTACCTCGCAGGCTCGAATGCACTTATAACAGTTTTTACATTTTGCTTCCTTAAAATCAATTACATTCATTCTTTCATCCATCCTTTACCTGTTTTTAGGCAATGCGCTTTAGCACTTCATTCTCAAAAAAAGCTTCGGCAGTGTCCGGCGACAGAGAAAACAGCTCTCCGTCTAATTTCACGCAGACACCCTTGACACATTCCCCCATACAGAAAGAACCGGACAGCTCTACCTTGTCCCCTAGCTGATGCGCCGCTACCAGCTCCTCCAGCTTGGCAATAATATCCCTGGAGCCCTTCAAATGGCAGGAGCTTCCGATACAAATTGTGATAACCATGATATTCCTCCATTCTGCAGCCTCTTGCTGCTTGTCATTTTCTGTTTTTTCCTGTATATTCCCTTTGCAGGTTTTATTTGCATTTTTTAGAGAAGTTTGTTTAATTTTTAACAACTTTTCCTTTATCCTATCATATTCTGGCTTTTCTGTCTACTTACCAGACGACATTTTTCTGTATTTTTCGCCGTACAAACTGCCTAACCTTTCGACCTCTTTTCTGTCAATGCCTGCAAGACCGCCTCCGCCGTTTTTTCCTCTGCTTCCAGCCAGTTCACCGGCTCATGGATATGCTCTAAATAATGGGCGTCGGAATCCGTAATCACCCGGCAGCCCTTTAAATAAGGAAATCTCTCCTCTAATTCCGGCAGCTTTTCCAGATTTTTAACTTCCGCGCAAACAAACTGGCTGTCCGGCGGAATGTAACCTAGATTGGCAATCAGGCTGTTTGCCGTTTTATCAATGTGCGCCGGTATCATTACCCCGCCATAGCGCTCTACTATGGCATAAACCTCCTCAAAGCTGATATCCGTCGCATTGATCAACAAATATTCTTCCTCTCCGCTGATCCGATCCTCGGCATCCCGTCGGTACTGATGACCGAAAATCTCTGCTTTATTAGGGATTTTCTGCAGTTTTTCATACACATAACGGTCAAACTCCAGCGCTTGGTTTAACTTTGGAAACAGGCAGACAACGTGGATTTCCTCCATCGTTGTCAGCTCCATTCCGGGAATCACCAAAACTCCGTATTGCTCTCCGATCGCAAGCGCCGCCTCACAGTTTTGGCAGGAATTATGATCCGTTACCGCTATCACATCCAGTCCCTTTATCGCTGCCATTCCCACGATATTTCCAGGCGTCATATCCTCGTCCCCACAAGGTGACAGGCAGGAATGCAAGTGCAAATCATATGAAAGCCTCATGGCGTCCTGTCCCCTCTGCGCCGATCGCTCCGGCATCTTCTTTGATCCAGCGATATAGCTGCAACGCCGTTTCAAAAATCGGATTTTCGGTGCGGAAGATAGGAATGCCCTGCTGTCTGGCTTTTGTCATTCCCGCCTCATCCATTAACGCGCCTTCCGCCAGCACAATACAAGCCATATCCGTCAGACTCATTACTGCCAGGGTATTGATATTCCCCATCACCGTCACCCATACGGCGTCCTCCTGCCCTCTGCCCATCGCCACGCTCAGCAGATCACAGCAAAATACGCTCTTTAGCTCCCGATCCGGCTCTTCGCCGGCGTTGACTACTTCTAAAATATTTAGCTTCTGCAGTTCTCCTATGGTCATACTCAACCTCCCTTTTCTCCTACTCCCTGTCCAACATGGAAATCTCCCCAGAAAGCTTATGTATATACTCTCGTAAAATATGAATACAATCGCTTTCTTTTGCAATCCCCCTGACGATATCCTCTGCCAAAGCCTGACAGCTTGGAGCCCCGCAGGAGCCGCAGTCGATTCCCGGAAATTTCTTCGTCAGCTTCTCAACCTGTGCCATCATCTGAATGCTTTCCTTCATGCTGTTGCCCAGTTTAAAGACAGGTTCGTAGTTTACCTCTTTCGTCCATTCCACCTGCTGCATTCCTTCTCTGGACACCTCGACGTGCATTCCTGCCACCGGCAGATATTTACGAAGCTTTTTTAACTTGACCTTAGCCACATACGGATTTTCCACCGTCAGGACGCCGCCTACGCAGCCGCCGTTGCAGGCGTTCAGCTCGATAAATTCCAGATTTTCAAACTTCTGATCCTCCAGATCCTCCAACACCCGCAGGACATTTTCAATCCCGTCAGCCGCCAAATAGCTGTCTGTCAAAAGCCCTCCTGCCTCTCCGCCGCTGCTGCCCCAGCCGACTCCAATCTTGCCGGACGTCGCCAGCTCCTCCGGCGCAGCCGCCACCTCTTTCATATACGGAAGAAGCTTCGGATAGACCTCACGCATCGCCAGAACCCCGTCTACCTCACACTTTTCAATGCCAATCGGATGCTTGCATGCCGATACTTTTGCCGGACATGGAGAAATAAAAAAGATACCTATTTTCTCTGAGGGCAACCCTGTTTCTTTTAGAGCCTTATCCCGTGCTATAGCCGCCGCCAGTTCTACCGGAGCCTGAATCGGCAGCAAATGTTCAATCAAATTTGGGAATCTTACCCGAATCAGCTTTACTACAGAAGGGCAGGCGGTACTGATCAACGGCCACTGCTCCTGGTGCGTCTCGGCATAGCTCCGGCTTACCTTTGATACAATCTCTGCAGCCGCACCGACCTCAAACACTTCATCAAATCCCATCCTTTTTAATGCTGTAAGGACAATATTGCTGTCTTCTAAGTTATTAAATTGCCCATAAAGCGATGGTGCCGGCAGTGCTATCGTATAATCAAATTCCTTGATTGCTGACAACGGATCATAGGTAGCCTGTTTTGCATGATGCGGGCAAATACGGATGCACTCACCGCAGTCAATACAAAATTGCTTGGTGATAAGCGCTTTCCCACCCCGCACCCGGATAGCGCCGGTCGGACATCGCTTGATGCAGTTGATGCACCCCTTGCATTTATCCGGATCTAAATGAACTGAATTTTCAAATTTGCCCATGCCCCGCACCTCCATTTTTTCATTCTCTTTTGGATGCCTGTTCCAAATATTCTAAATTTACTCTGGAATGTAAACCTTCATATTGACTTTTGTACCAACACCAAGCTCCGTTTCTACCTTCATCTCGTCAGAATACTTTTTCATATTCGGCAGTCCCATCCCTGCCCCAAAACCAAGATTTCTTACATTGTCCGGTGCAGTCGAATACCCTGCCTGCATCGCCTTTTCGATATCCGGAATACCCGGTCCCCGATCCTGAAGCGTCATGTCGATACACTCCGAATCAATCAATACTGTAATCGTTCCGCCGTTGGCATGAATTACCATATTGATTTCTCCCTCGTACATCGCAATCGCAACCTTTCGGATCGCCTCCGGCGGCACGCCCATCTGACGCAGCTTTTTCTTTACGTCACTAGAAGCCTCTCCTGCCCGCGTAAAGTCCTCTGTAGACACTTCGTATTTTAATTCAATGGTATCGCTCATAGTCGGAACCTCCCCGCAGCCCTTTTTCATACAAGATACCACAGGCACCAAACATCCGGTGTCCTGTTGCCAAAATCGCAATCTCACGTTCCTTTGCCAACTCAATCATCGTCTCGTCCGGGCGTTTGTCACGTACAAATACAATACAGATAATGTCCATCATCTCCGCTGTCCGGATCACCTGAGAATTGCACAGTCCTGTCATCAAAACCGCCTGATCCTTTACAAACGCCAACACATCGCTCATCATGTCGGAGCCACAGGCTGTATGTACCTCCCGGTCTAAAAAATCCTCGCCATATACGACCCGCGCTCCTAATGCTTCCTTGATTTCTCGTATTGTCATAAGCTCTCCATTCCTGCGCGGCAAAGAAGCTCAAAACAGCTCTCCCGCGCATCAGTTTTTTATTAGTACTATTTCTACCATAGATATTGTTATTGTAGCATTTACGGCATTTTTTTTCAAGCAAAAGAGAAGGTCGCCAAAAATACAAATTTTTACAGCTTCCTTCTCTTTTTTCATTTCCTTATCCTAGAAATAGCAAAACTGCATTTGCCCACACACCGTTTTTCTATAACGAGACATCTATGTTAGCGCCCTCCGCCATCGTCGGAGTATTCATAGCCTGCATCGTAGACTGTGCAATCGCCATTTGATGCGTCATCCCACCCATTCCACTGTTCCCGCGGATCACCGTCGAGCCGCCGGACTGATCGGAACCACCGGAACTGCCCGGAAGACTACTGCCTGCCGAACGCCGCTCCTGCTCTAACTTCTGAAACATCGCTTTTAAATATTTCATATCGGCATCTGCAATCTCCCGCATTTCATCCATCCGATGTTTTTTCTTCAAACGCTCCAAATCCTCCGGGGATATATTGACCTGTACCGATGCGGTAAGTTCCTCGGTCAGCTCTCCCAGTCCTTCGATCTCCGCCATATCCTGCATTGCTTCTGCCATCATCGCTTCGAGTTCCCGCATCAGGGCTTCTAACTCTTCCTGGCTCAATCCCGTCGATTCGCTGCTCAAATCTTCAAAACCTGCCATCCAGTCCTCTTCCTCGTAGTTCTCCCACTGCTCCATATAGACCCCTGTCTGGGCAGCCCGTTCCTCTTCCTCCATATGCTTTTTACGTTTCTTGGCAACCCGCTCCATTTTCGCCGCATGGATAATCGCTGCACGCAGTTCTGATTTATCATACTCCTCACTAAGAAGCTTTCTCGCTAACATCGCCTTTACGCTGCGCGCTTTTAAAGCAGCCTTTCCTGCCCCTACGGACGTCCTTGAACGTAAAATCTGCGCAGAAATCTGTTTGAAATTATATCCGACCTTCTTTTTCTTTTTTTGCGCCGCTTTTATTGTCCTTGTAACGCTGATTGTCCCCGCCGATGTTCCGTCCGGATTTTTTAATTGTATCACCCGACGCTCTTTATTCCCAAAACGAGTTACGGACACCGTGCGTCCGCTCACTCCCATCCGCGTCCCGCTTCCTGTATTAGCAGCCGTCCGTGTGCTTGTATTGGTACTTGTCCCTATCATACTTGTCACCCCTTTTGCCCGAATCTTTTCACATTCCCATCTACTTATAATTATTTATCGGCAGATTTCCTGAAAATGTGAATCGGCAGGAGTCATATTCTATCTAATGTACTCATAGGACCACTTCATTCTTTTTGTATATTCCTCTTATCCCTGTAATCCCCTAGACTGGCGTTCCATATCCTCCACTACAATATCATAAATTTCCCCTAGGGAAGCACAGTACTCTAACACCTTCCACGGCTCGTTCGTATGATAATGAATCTTAATCAAATCCTCATCTCCTACTGCCAGCAGACAATCTCCCTGAAAATTTACATGGAAATAATCGCTGATCACATCCTCGTCCAACCCGGTTCCCTCAATCAATAACTGCGTGTCATATCGATATTCTAACATCATTCTCTTCTCCTTTTCCAGTTTACATATCCTATCTGATACATCACTCTAACTTAAAATATGCCGCCTGATAACGATCCTCCTCCAGCTTTTGCAGCAGTCGATAGTTCCCTTTCCAGAAGTATCCGCCGCCTCTTTTAAACTGGCGAACTATGACCGTTATCTGGTTTCGTCCGCCTCCCTCTTCCTCTTCGATTAAAAACTCATAGGGCGCTTCTGTCCGATACCATTTCCCTTTCACCTCATATTCCAACGACAATGATTCTTTTAATTCCTCTGCATCCATTCCTTTCTTTTCCTGAAAAAACAGAAATTCATACCATTCGTCGCTTCCGCCCTGCTCGGAATCCAAAGGCAGTTCCGAGTAATAGACGTTCCAATAAATTCCCCGTTCATACTCAAACGCCGGCGTCCCATTTTCCACAAGCTGCGTCTCCGCTATCCCCTCCCGCAGCGCCACATAATTCCGGACGAATCGCTGGCGTGCCAGATAGACGACGCTCCAGAGAATCCATGCGACTCCCAAAACGGTCAATGGTAAGATCAACTTCAGTTTTCGTTTTGTCATGATTTTCTGTTCCTCCTGCTCCGAGGCAACGCCCTTTCATCACGCTGTCCGGCTTATTTTACTGGTATTTGGTAACTTCCTTTGGCAGTTTTATTATACCTCTATATCCAACATCTGTAAACGGACAACTTACAGTTTGTCTTATTCTTTTGTTTATTTTTATAAATTTTATAGTTTCTTTATAAATTCTTTTGTTTAAAACCGCAAAAAAGTCAGGACGAGTCCTCCAACATCCAGCTTGGATCAGAATTACGAAACTGCCTCCAGAAAAGTTTTACTTTTTTGGAATTGTTTTTTCATGAAAACAAAAACAAAATGCTGGATTTCCGGCGGTCCCCATGTTATAATACAAATAATGTGACAATTTTTTCACAGAATTACCTATACAAATATGAAGGAGGGTCTAAGATGAGTTCTAAAAACACAGTACCTTTTGCCGGGACGAAGGCGCAAGAGGAACAGCTTCTGCAGGTCATCTCCGAGAACAAGGAGGAACGGGGCGCACTGATGCCGATTCTGCAGCATGCTCAGGAGATATACGGCTATCTTCCGATTGAGGTACAAACCATAATCGCCAGAGAACTGGATATCCCGCTCGAAAAGGTGTATGGTGTCGTGACATTTTATTCTCAGTTTTCCCTTTTCCCAAAGGGCAAATACAAAATATCCGTCTGTCTGGGTACTGCCTGCTATGTCAAGGGATCGGGCGATATTTTCAACAAGCTCAGCGAAGTTCTTTCCATCGACAGCGGCGAATGTACCGCAGATGGCAAGTTTTCCCTGGATGCCTGCCGCTGCATTGGCGCTTGCGGACTTGCCCCTGTTCTGACAGTAAATGACGATGTTTACGGACGTCTGACGGCAGACGATGTAGACGGTATTCTTGAGAAATACGTATAACGCCTATGATGCCGGAACTTTCCTTAAACGTATTGGATGTCGCGCAAAACTCTGTCCGTGCCGAAGCTTCTTTAATCAAAATATCCGTTCTGGCTGATACCAGTAAGGATACCTTAACCATTCAAATCCAAGATGACGGCTGTGGGATGACCGCCGAGCAGGCCGCCCATGTAGAGGATCCGTTTTTTACTACCAGGACTACCCGAAAAGTAGGACTTGGCGTTCCTTTTTTCAAGCTTGCCGCCGAAAGTACCGGAGGAAGCTTTTCGATTGATACTGCGCCAGGCACCGGAACCACCGTCACTGCCGTGTTTGGTCTGTCCCATATAGACCGGATGCCGCTTGGCGATATGACCAGCACCATCCATACACTCATCACAATGAATGAACAGATTGATTTTTTGTATCTCTACCAGGTAGACGAACGAAGCTTCACCCTGGATACCCGTGAATTCCGTCAGATTTTAGGAGATGTCTCTTTTCAGGAACCAGAAATATCCGCTTACATAAAGGATTACCTTTCTGAAAATGAACGGGAAACGCGGCAGGATGCAGCAATATAAGTGCAAGCAGATAATTCGATAGCAAGCGGCAGACAAATTTGACGTCTGCTCTCACATTCAGTTTCATTATAGAAAGGAAGGTAGCAACATGAAGTCACTTGAAGAATTAAAAGCGATTCGTGACCGGATGCAGGGTCAGGTCGGTATGCGTTCCGAAGACGATACTCAGACCAGAGTGGTCGTTGGTATGGCAACCTGCGGAATCGCGAGCGGCGCAAGACCGGTGCTGACTGCTCTCTCCGATTTGGTACAGGAGAAAAACCTACACAACGTCTCTGTCACTCAGACCGGATGTATCGGTCTCTGCCAGTTCGAGCCGATCGTAGAAGTATTCGAGCCGGGACAGGAAAAAGTGACCTATATCAAAATGACCCCGGAAAAAGCAAAAGATGTTGTAGAACAGCATCTGATCCAGGGCAGAATTGTCAAAGATTATATAATTCCAAAGACTCTTGGATGATAAGGAGGTTAAACTATGTATCGTTCTCACATCTTAGTTTGTGGTGGTACGGGATGTACCTCTTCCGGCAGTGAAGAAATCATCCAGGCTCTGCAGACTGAAATTGATAAGAACGGGCTGACTTCGGAGGTGTCAGTAGTAAAGACCGGCTGTCACGGACTCTGTGCATTAGGCCCGATCATGATTGTATACCCGGAAGCTTCTTTCTACTCAATGGTAAAAGTAGAAGATATCCCGGAAATCGTTTCCGAACATTTGCTAAAGGGACGTGTTGTTACTCGTCTGTTATACAACGAAACCGTTACCGAAGACGGTATGAAGTCTTTAAGTGATACCGCTTTCTACAAAAAGCAGCATCGTATTGCCCTTAGAAACTGTGGTGTCATCAACCCGGAAAACATCGACGAATACATCGGTACAGACGGTTATCAGGCACTTGGTAAAGTATTGACTGAGATGACTCCGGATGAAGTTATCCAGGTTGTACTTGACAGTGGTCTGCGCGGACGCGGCGGCGCCGGATTCCCAACCGGACGGAAATGGCAGATGGCTCGTAATTTCGTACAGGACGGCGGTCAGAAATATGTCTGCTGTAACGCCGACGAAGGAGATCCAGGCGCTTTTATGGACCGTTCCGTTTTAGAGGGTGATCCTCATGTCGTATTAGAGGCTATGACCATCGCCGGTTATGCTATCGGCGCAAGCCAGGGTTATATTTATGTACGTGCCGAGTACCCGATCGCCGTAGAGCGTTTACGCATCGCCATCGGTCAGGCTCGTGAATACGGACTCTTAGGAAACAACATTTTCGGTACCGATTTTAGCTTTGACATCGATCTGCGCCTTGGCGCAGGAGCGTTTGTCTGTGGTGAGGAAACCGCCTTGATGACTTCTATCGAAGGAAACCGCGGCGAGCCTCGTCCACGTCCTCCGTTCCCGGCAGTCAAAGGCTTATTTGCCCGTCCTACCATTTTAAATAACGTAGAAACCTACGCCAACATTCCACAGATTATCCTGCACGGAGCAGACTGGTTCGCTTCTATGGGTACGGAAAAGAGCAAGGGAACCAAGGTATTTGCTCTGGGCGGTAAGATCAACAACACCGGTCTCGTTGAAATTCCAATGGGTACTACCCTGCGTGAAGTAATCGAAGAAATCGGCGGCGGCATTCCGGACGGCAAGAAGTTTAAGGCAGCCCAGACCGGCGGTCCTTCCGGCGGATGTATCCCGGCAGAGCATTATGACGTGCCGATTGACTATGACAACCTGCTGGCTATCGGTTCCATGATGGGTTCCGGCGGTTTGATCGTTATGGACGAGGACAACTGTATGGTGGATATCGCCAAGTTCTTCCTCGAATTTACCGTAGACGAGTCCTGCGGAAAGTGTACGCCTTGCCGTGTCGGTACAAAGCGTATGTATGAAATGTTAGACAAGATTACCAAAGGTCAGGCTACTTTGGAAGATCTGGATAAATTGGAAGAGCTGTGCTACTACATAAAGGAAAACGCTTTGTGTGGTCTTGGTCAGACGGCTCCGAATCCGGTATTGTCCACACTTCGGTATTTTAGAGATGAATATGTGGCACACGTAGTAGAGAAGCGTTGTCCTGCAGGCGTTTGTAAGGCACTCCTCTCCTACACGATTGACGCTGACAAGTGTAAGGGCTGTACGCTCTGTGCAAGAAACTGCCCAGCCAATGCTATTACCGGCGCAGTCAAGGAGCCACATGTTATCGATCAGTCCAAGTGTATCAAGTGCGGCGCTTGTATGGAGAAGTGTCGTTTCAGTGCTATTTCCAAAAAGTAAGGAGGGAACGGAACGATTATGGCAAACGTAAATATAAAAATCAACGGTATGGCTGTCTCGGCCCCAGAGGGTTCCACCATCCTGGAAGCAGCCAAAATCGCGGGTATTGATATTCCTACCCTGTGTTTCTTAAAGGATATCAATGAGATTGGCGCATGCCGTATGTGCGTGGTAGAGGTAAAGGGCGCCAGAAGTTTGGTCGCTGCCTGCGTCTACCCAATCAACGAAGGAATGGAAGTCTTTACCAATACTCCAAAGGTACTCGATTCCCGTAAAAAAACACTGCAATTAATCCTTTCTACCCATGACAGAAAATGTCTTTCCTGTGTACGTAGCGGTAACTGTGAGCTGCAGAAGCTGTGTCGGGATTTAAAGGTAGACGATGAGCATTTATACGATGGCGAGCGGCTCGAATATGAAATCGACAATTCCGCCGCTCATATGTACCGGGATAATAATAAATGTGTTCTTTGCCGCCGCTGCTCCGCAGTCTGCGACAAGATCCAGGGCGTCGGCGTAATCGGCGCAAACGAAAGAGGTTTTAAGACAAACCTTTCTTCTGCCTTTGAAATGGGCTTAGGAGAGACGAGCTGCGTTTCCTGCGGTCAGTGTATTGCTGTCTGCCCGACAGGTGCGATCTCCGAAAAAGACAATACCAACGAAGTATTCGCTGCTATCGCCGATCCGGAAAAGGTCGTTCTCGTACAGACCGCTCCGGCTGTTCGCGCCGGACTTGGAGAAGCGTTCGGCTACCCTATCGGCACAAACGTAGAGGGCAAGATGGTAGCTGCTCTTCGCCGTCTCGGCTTTGACAAGGTATTCGACACTAACTTCTCTGCCGATTTGACAATTATGGAAGAGGCTACCGAGTTTATCGATCGTTTCAGCAACGGCGGAGTACTGCCGCTCATTACCTCCTGTTCTCCAGGTTGGGTAAAATACTGCGAGCATTACTTCCCGGATATGACCGAGAATTTATCAAGCTGCAAATCTCCGCAGCAGATGTTCGGCGCCATTGCTAAGTCCTACTATGCAGAAAAAATGGGCATTGATCCAAAGAGTATCGTTATGGTCAGCGTTATGCCTTGTACCGCCAAGAAATTCGAGATTGGACGTGACGACGAAGGTCGCGACGGAATGGCAGATGTTGATATTGCCTTAACCGTTAGAGAACTGGCTCGAATGATCGAACGTGCCGGATTAAACTTCAGCGTCCTGCCGGACGAAGAATTCGATAATCCACTTGGAATCTATACCGGCGCAGGCGTTATCTTCGGCGCTACCGGCGGCGTTATGGAAGCTGCTCTTCGTACCGCAGTCTATAAACTGACCGGCGACGAAGCAGGTCCGGTAGACTTCACGGAAGTTCGTGGTGTAGAAGGTATCAAAGAAGCTACCTACAACATCAACGGAACCGAAGTAAAAGTTGCCGTAGCTTCCGGCTTAAAGAATGCCAAAGAACTTTTGACCAAGGTAAAGAACGGCGAAGCCAACTATCATTTCATCGAGATTATGGGATGCCCAGGCGGCTGTGTCAACGGCGGCGGACAGCCTCAGGTTCACGCCAGCATCCGCAACTTTACCGATATCCGCGCTATCCGCGCCAAGGCTCTCTATGACATCGACGCTGCCAGCAAGCTGCGTAAATCCCATGAGAACCCGGCTATCAAGGAACTGTACGAAACCTACCTGGGTGAACCGGGAAGCCATAAGGCGCACGAGCTGCTTCATACCACATACGTAAAGCGCGGGCTTTATAACTAAAGCAGAACCAGTTACTAATGAAATAAAAACAGCGGGGCAGAAGTATCCATAAAATACTTCTGCCCCTTTTGCTTTTCTCAATCATTTCCTTTTAAAATTACATTTTTACGAAATGATTTCCGTTCCTGCATCATTGATTTCAAGCAGATAAATTTCACAAGGCGATAGCTTCATATTTTCGCTAGATAGACTATTTGCAAGTTCAGTGGACTTATCTATAAGCATCTTTTTGAGGTTGCCTCCTGCAAGTTCCTCTTCGCTCAAACTGTTCAAATACTGTTGCATTTCTTCTTTGAATGTCAGCAACGCCTTATCTCGCTCTGCCACCGTTACAAGTTTGGGATCGTTGATAGAATAAGCGACATTCGCCTCAACGAAACAAGTAAAATCATATACCGTCTCCCCATCCTCGTCCAAATAGTTGCAAGGTCTGCTTTGTTTGGAGATTGGTATATTACATGTAACTTCTTCTCCCATATGCTCGCAATATAACTCCTGGGATGAAAAACTTATGGTTGTAGTGAAAAAATCATAATTTTCGTCATCAGAGGATATTGTACTTATCACATCTGCTACGGCAGCAAGAAACTCAGTTAATTCATCGGGTGTTGAAGCAAGCGCCGTGTTAAAATCAGATATGCTCTGCTGACCGTAATTCCCAGTCCTATATGCAATCAGCTTTTCGTATGCCGCAGACATATTAGTGGAATCATCCGGGCTTGAAGCTCCATCTGCTGACGTTACAGGTTGGCTAATAGTGTTACTATTTTTCGCAGTAGCATTGTTTTGTTCGGGCGAAGAATTTCGTCCTGAGCACCCTGTTAGCGCACTTACCATTAAGAGGGCGGCAAAGATGAGTGGGAAACATTTTTTCATAGTGGAATCTCCTTTCTGTAAACAACGTTTTTTGTCAACAAATTTATTTGTTGTTTACCTGTTTCCAGGTACAGTTAAAGAGTACCACCTTAACTTGAATCTACTTTGAATGGAATATGTTTTTTATATGAAAAAACGCAAATCTTCTACGAAAACTGTACGAAAACGCTAACCCCTTGAACGGTATTCACAATTTCCACATTTGCACCATGCAAATCAAGAATCGTTTTCACAATATATAATCCTAAACCTGTGCCGCCGGTTTGCCGATTCCTGGATTGGTCTACCCTATAAAATGGTTCAAACAGTCTGGGAATCGCTTCATCTGGGATATGCGCGCCTGTATTTTCAACCGTCAAATTGGCTTTTTCATTTTCTTTCCATAATCTCACGATTATTTGACTTCCGGCTTCTGAATACGCAGCCGCATTTCCCAAAAGGTTATCCAATACTTTTTGAAGTAGCCGCATATCGCCTAAAATAGAAATCTCTGGGGATATGGATTGGATAGCTGTCAAATCCTTTTGCATAAATAAATCTTCAAACGTTGCAAGGCAGTCCTTGATGAAATTGCTAAGATTAAGATTGCTTTTTTTGCAAGTATAACCCGGAGTATCAAATTTGGAAATGGTTAAAAGCTCCTGTACCATTTTTCCTAAAGTATCCGCAATTTCCAAAGACTCGGCAAGATAGGTTTCCCGATCTTTATAGCGTCCCACTTGATAGAGCATACCTTGAAGCTGTCCTTTGATAATAGTAATAGGTGTTTTCAGTTCGTGGGAAGCTGCTGCAAAAAACTCTCCCCGTTGCCTTTCAAGCTGCCTTTCCATATCAATATCCGCCTGCAGTTTTTGATTTGCTTCCTGTAATTCCGAAATAGTTGTTTCTAATTTCTGAGAGAGCATGTTTAGACTGTCAGATAACACACCTATTTCATCCGTACGGTTAACAGGGCATAACCCGCTAAAATCCATATCCGCCATTTGCTTTGAACGTTTACTCACTTTTTTAATAGGCGCAGTCATATACCATGAATAAAAGAAAGCGGAAACGATTGAAGCGAATAATACGACAATACAAAGCACTGGGAGTGTTCCTTGTATCGCTTCTTCGGTCTGCGTATGTTTTGCAGTATTCCTTGTCACCAATAATGTATAAATCGAATCGCTATCAGCAAAGGAAGCTCTGTAGGTTTTTGTTT
>CAJUFW010000004.1:42442-45716 GCA_910585655.1 uncultured Lachnospiraceae bacterium | reverse complement strand
TCACCCGGTCCGTATGAAAGACTTTTTATCCTTTCAGCAATTCCAGCTTGCCTTGACTCTACGCAAGGATTCCATTTTCCGTAAAAAGGAATATGTCAAAATGGGATACCTTGCCTTCCTCCAATATGCCTGCCGCAATACAAGCCTTGCTAGGGAATACCGCCTGCCGCTCCTTCCCTTCTATTATGATTTCCTGATTGGGCTGCTGCAGCTAAGCTGTGGAGAGAATGCCACAATCCGCTATTCGCCCCAAACCTTGGCAATTACCATAAACGGGTTTGCCCTTACGGAAGACGCCTTTGACGATATCCGCAAAATCCTTCTCCTGCAAAACGATATCGACTTTGATCCAGAGGAATTTATGAACATCGATACGGTTCATGCCCTGGAAAAAGCCAGAGAATTTGAATTAAAAAAGAAGCAGGAGCAGGCAGAAATCGAAGATTATATCGACTCTCTTACCGTCAGCCTAGGACTTCATGCAGATGAAATCGCCAACCTGACCGTCCGCAAATTCTGGCGCTATATCAAGCGGATGAACCGGCATGAGGAATACCTGGCATGT
Organism: uncultured Lachnospiraceae bacterium; assembly: GCA_910585655.1. Classification (GTDB taxonomy): domain Bacteria; phylum Bacillota; class Clostridia; order Lachnospirales; family Lachnospiraceae; genus MGBC131033. The sequence goes on along the minus strand of CAJUFW010000004.1, from coordinate 45,151 downwards.
CGATTCGGGCAAATGAGCGGATTTGTCACCTTTAAAGAACCTCTGTCACACTGGATGACAAGCATCGGGGATTCGGACAAAGACGAAGCCCTCAAAGCAGATGAAGGCGAAATAAGGGGAAAAATCAATGGATAGCTCCTCTTGTTTTCCTATAAAAACAACTTTATGAAAGTGAGGAATTATAATGGGAACTGTATTAGACGAACGTTCAAAGGATTTTTTAGTATCTTCTGCTGACATTGCCTTCTTGGTAGACGGCATGCTGGCATTTACCGGCACTACCTCCTTAAACACGTCGATTTCCGTCTCTACCGAGGATCAGGAAATCACTGGCGGTAAGGGTGGAAAAACGCTTTATAAGTACAAATACGGCAGAAAGCTCTCCCTCTCTATCGAAATGGCAGAATGGCGGCTCGCTTACATCGCAGCCAACGTCGGATCCAGCATTTTCGAGGGCTTAGAGGACGTCTTCTCCGTTGCAGAATGCGTTACCCTGACAAACGGCGTCGGCACTTTAAAGAAAGTACCGGTCGGAACCGTCTATGTAGAAATGCCGGATGGCTCTACGGTAGAAGTAACACCAGAAGGCTCTGCAATTACCGTTGGCGAAGCAAACGGCTCTGTACTGGCTACCTATCAGTACAATACGAATGTAAAGCGTATCACCATTGACGCCGCTTCTACTCCGTTTGTCGGCAAGCTGGTGATGACCGCAGAAAAGCACAACAACAAGAAAGGAAAGATCGGTGAGGTTCAGATCGAGGTTCCGTCCTTCCAGCTCTCCGGTACCTTTGATATTTCCCTGGAAGCAAGCGGAAATACCACTACCAAGCTGGACGGCGACGCCCTGGCTGTAGAAAGCGATTCCTGCTCTGAGGGTACGGTTTACGCTTACATTACGGAAATTCCTTCCAAAGAAGCTGCGATTACGGTAAATGATATCGCCGCTACTCCTGCTGTCCTAAATCTTGCAGTAGGCGAACAGGGCGCTCTTTCTATCGTCGGAATCAAAGGCGGTCTTTACAGCAACGTTGCTATTGACGCCGCAGATTGTACGATCGTATCCGAAAACCCGGCTACCGCTACGATAGAAAACGGTATGGTGACAGCCGTCGCTGCAGGTCAGACCTACATCGACATCGACTACAACGGCATCCAGGACATGGTAAAGGTAGTCGTTACTGCCACCGCAGAAACTCCGTAAGGAATCCTCAAACATGAAGGCTTGGAGTCGGGGTACAGGGGCTATACCTGTACCCCGGCTTTCCTATCGCCAGCCAATCAAGGTAGATCCTATGTGTATATGCAAGTATTGTTATGAAACATTTGTACCGCGCAGCGGTAAATTCATGCTGTCCTGCAGGCTTTTTGCACAGGATGGCAAAGGGAATTCAACACCGTTCTCTCCTTTGCAGCATCTATGCCTGTGTCAACGCTACTGCCGCGACCAGGGCAAATATATCCCACACCAGCAAAAGAGCGGGTGCAAACACTTTCAACCTGAAACCAAATGAGGTGAATTCTATGAGCGACCTTTTCTTTTCTATTCTCTTAGCGCTGATTCCGGTATTCGGCGCTCTGATCAGCCGATTCCTGATTCCACTTCTAAAAGCCAGGCTTTCCGCGGCTCAGCTTACGCAAATCAGCCAATGGGTGACAAAAACCGTTCAGGCGGCAGAGGTCTTGTTTGACCAGCCGAAATCCGGTACGGAAAAACGAGCCTATGTCATCAGCATGATAGACGAACTATTTAATTCCAAAAAAGAACTCCTTACCAGAGAACAAATCGAAATCCTCTTAGAAGCCGCCTGGAAGGAAATGAACCAGAGCCAATCACAACAGAAAGGCAGATGATCCTATGGACGCAATCATCGCACTCACCAAGCTCGACTTCCCGCTTCTTTTCCTCTCTGTATGCGCTGCCCTGTTCGGCATGAAAACGATTCTCTCTTTATTTGAATGGTTCATCCGGCTGCTAGGATTAGAAACCAAATGGATGCGGAGCAAACGGGAGGATCATGAGCTGCTCCTTACTACGTCCCAAAATCTGCTTCTGCTCCAGGAACACCACAAACGGGATATGGAAAAATCCGACCTGCTTGATCAGGAAATGCGGGACGATATCAAACGGCTGACCGATTTATTTATTGAAAAAGAAATCGACGATATCCGCTGGGAAATCAACAATTTCGCCACCAAGGTAGCCGAAGGAAAGCCCTGCAATAAGGACAGCTTTTCCCACTGTATCCGAAGCTACGAACGATATGAGCAGCTATTAGAGGAAAACGGACTGGAAAACGGAGAGGTGGAGCTGTCGATGGAGATTATTGAGGAAGCTTATAAACGAAAATTGAAGGAGGGCTTTTAAATGTCTGAAAAAATAAAAGAATATCTGGAATATCACAAAAACAAAAAAATCGCTAAACGGGAGCTTGCCAAAGCCGCCGCTGCCGTCCTCCCTGCACTAAGAAACCTGGCAGAAAAACAGGCAGAATGTACCGCGCTTTTGCTTCGTTTCTTAGAAAATGCTAAACAGATAGACGATGATCAGCTTATTTTGGAGTTTTTTAAGCTCCTGGCAAAAGAACGTGGTTTGGAAAATCAGTAAAAATGTTGCTTTTAAAAACTCCCCGCCCTCCGAGCAGGCTACAGTCCTTCTGTAGCTTCTGCTTGTAAGGCATAGTGTACCTTGTACTTTTTTTCGTTCTG
>CAJUFW010000004.1:37975-42432 GCA_910585655.1 uncultured Lachnospiraceae bacterium | reverse complement strand
ATTTAGACGCAGTGTTTCGTCTAACGAGAAGAATGGCAGGCGCTTTTGCCTACCATTCATAGCCACAGTTGTTACAATGAAACTGCTTATGACGTTTTGTACCAAAAATACCAAAGACTGCGGTATTAACTGCTTTGGAAGTCAGGGAGATTTTTTTTAAGTTGGAGCTGTTACAAGTTGGGCATTTGGGTTTATTCAAAAGCGCACGAGCTTCTGCGTTAGCAGGAGTATCAATTCCTTCATACTTTTGCTTAAACAACTGTAAAATCTCATCTTCATCTGCTTTGTCACAATCAATATATTTCTTGACAACACCAATAGCCTTCTCTTTTTCCTCTAAGACAATGTGCAAATATATTAATGTATCATCTGGACAATTCACCAATTTATTTATTTTTTCACTAATATCCATAAAATACCTCACTATTTTTTTATTATTATACGTAAAATTTAAATTTCTGTCAAGTAAACTGCAACTAAAAACTGTAGGAGAGTCTTTAGACGCACTAAATGAAATTACAGAAATTTTAAGTGGAAATTTAACCGATACAAGTCTTTCACAAACAGCATTATCCGCTATTGGAGAAAAATACAGTTTATCTGCACTAAAACAGGCAATCGCACAAAGTACTCTCAATGAAACACAAATTAAAACTATTCTTATTAAAAAAAAACTTAAAGGAGCTACTTTAGAAACCACAGTGGCAGAACTCACCCAAGCAACTGCTGCTAATACTCTCGCCGCTGCCGAAGCTACCGCCACTGGCACTACAGGTGGTTTTAGTTTAGCACTGAAAGGGCTTGGCGCACAACTAAAGGCATTAATCGTAGCTCATCCTGTTATCGCCTCTATTGCTGCTATCGGAGCAGTTACTTTTGGTGTCATAAAAGCAGTTGATTACATGAGCAAATCTCTGGAACGCCAAAAAGAAAAGCTGGCATCTGCAAAAACAAATTATGAAAATGCAACCTCCGAGTTAGCTAACATCAACTCTGAATTAGAGACTACCCGTAAGAGAATAGAAGAATTAAACAATATCAAACATCCTTCTTTTATCGAACAGGAAGAACTCCAACGGGCAATTGCTTATGCAGAAGCGCTGGAATTAGCTGCGGATATAGCAAGCCGCAAAGCACAGATAGAGCAGGAAAACGTATCAAAGGAAAATGAAAAAACCTTTTACAAAGAATACGGATCCTATGTAGATACCGATCCTTTAAAAACTTCCCAGAAATTGCTTGCTCAGGTGAGCGAACCGAGCGATGGATTTGGAATCCATATAGTAGCCTCCCAAAGCCCAAGCAACATCGGAGCGCAGATTGCAGCCATTGAATACTTCAAAAAGGCTTTGGAAAATGATACAAAAGCCTATCTCCAGGCATTAGAAAATAACGATCAGGTTCTAGCGGATGAATATAAACAAAGAACCGATTCCTGGGAAAAAGAAATTCAGTATTTCCAGAATAATCTGAATACAATTCAGGAAACGTTAAATGAGTATTCTCAAAATGCCATAGCCTCTGGCGATATGGATTCTACCTATTACCAACAAATTCAGGAACTCCAAAAATCTATTTATACCTATCTCGATCCAGCACAATGGAATACGATGAAATTTAACAGCATTTTTGACCGGAAGGATATCGAAGTCACCAAAGAGGAGTTAATTTCTTTAGCAGAAAAAGGAAAACTAACCGCTGATATACTCAAACGTTATCCTGCCTTATACGAAGCTATCCAGGGAGCCGATTTTATTGGAGAAAATGGAATAAAATTGTTTCTGGAACAAATCGCTTCCTCTATAAAAATGGTGGAAGACTTTAACCTTACAGGAGAAACCATTTCAGACAAATTTCACCTTTCCGAAGAACAGTTGAATGCTTTTGATGCTTTTCAATCACGGCTGGCTGATATACAAGAAGCCTTTGATCATCTTTCTACCAGCAAGCCAGAAGAAAATTTCAAACGTCTGCTGGATCTGATGAAAGACGATCCAAACTTTGACCTTACCATGTACCGCTCTGCCGATGGAGTAATCGACTACGAAAGCGCCCTAAATCAGTTCCGTCAAAATGCTGTGGAACAAACCATTCGCCTGATACCAGAATTAGAGACGGAAATCCTCTCTATGGGCAACGCGATAGAAACTGCTATTCAGAAAGCCATTCGTCTAGGAGAGAATTACCACGAGATTCTAAACGTACTGGCTCGTGTCCAAAGTGGAGAATCTTTGACTGCTACCTTTAAAGATGTAGCCAACAAACATAAAAAACAATATAAAATCATAAAAAACTGGATACCATAAGTATACCAAACACCCCGATTCCCATACAAAATCGGAGTGTTTGTTATGCTTTTTTACATCCACTCTCCTATCCCTGTAACAGCAGAAAAAGGAGTGATTCCACATGCCAAAGCAACTTAAACAATATCAAATCCATTACAAACCAAAAAGGACGGTGATCATAATTGGCAAAACAATTTAATCAGGAAGTCATAACCGATCTGGAAGACGCTATGTTGGTAGCCAACACTTTCGCTTCTGAGCTTGGCATCAGTATTCAAGAAACCTCTGCTGTCCTGAATCTTCTGATAACTACGACAGGAAAAAGCAGCACAGAACTAGCAAAAGCTTTTGAGGAAATTTTATTTTATCTAAAACAAATAAGCGATGAAACAACAGGAATTGATACAAGTGAACTTCTCCGCTATGAACAAGCTTGTAACGCCTTAAACGTTTCCCTTTGGGAAACTCAAAATGGAGTGTCCTCTCTCCGCAAGTCTATGGATATTCTGGGTGAACTATCCAAAAACTATAACAGCTTGGCACCTGACGATCCGAGACGATCAGAACTATTAAATTCTGTAGGCGGCTCCGACTCCCTCCGGGCAGACACTTTAGACGCACTCCTCCGTCACCATGACCTGTATACACAAACACTGACCCCATACACACAAGAAACAGGTTCTCTGACAGCAGATTCCAAAAAAGTAGTCAATTCTTGGAACGAATACCTCACGCAGCTTTCCGACACCTGGAACAATACAACGGAAACCCTGTCTGACTCTAATTCCCTGACTAGATGGCTGGAGCAGCTCAACAAAGGTTTATCTACTATCAAAGAATTTAACACGGTCATAAACACGATTTATTCCTTTCGGTCAGGAATTGAAAAATTATCAGAAACTTTTGACACTTCTATCGTTAAAAACTTTGCTTAACTCTGAAAAAAGAGTTATGGTTTAAAACTCTCCTACTGTTTTAAATTGGGCAATCATAGCCAAGGAACGAACTAGACGGCGTTCGGGACAAGACTATGGATACATGGGGTTTTTAACAAGACTCTGGAAACACACTTTGACGGAGTATAAACTATCACATGGAGGAGTAAATGCTTGAACCCTTGAATACATGGCAAACCGTAATCCCCATCAGGCGGATGAGGTTGCGAAAGCAGAAAAAATTGACCATGTTGGTATACGCAAATATCGGCGAGAGCCGATAGGTGGCTATGTACCACAGACAACAGGCAACGAGCAGGACGGCACTCTGTAGTTTTTTTATATCAGAGAGCAATCCCCACAGACTACCCATCCTCCGAGTAGACTACAGCCATCATGTAGCTTCTGCTTGTAAGGCATAGTGTACCTTGTATAGTTCAGTTCTGCAAGGTATTTAGACGCAGTGTTTCGTCTAACGAGAAGAACTGATTTCCAGATAAACACAAAATGGATGTTGATGTTTAGTGTTTTTAAACCTATAAATTTTTGCAGTGATAAAACGTTAAAAATGGCAGGCAATTCTGCCTACCATTTATAGCCGCAGTTCTTACAACGAAACTGCTTATAATTTCCATGAAATGTAAACATATCAGATAATTGGGTAAAGTCAGATATTTTCTTTACGTTAGTGCTGCCACAGGTTGGGCATTTGGGTTGATTTAAAAGTGCATAGGCTTCTGCCTTCAGACGAGGATCGTCTTCATATCTCTCATATCTCTCATAAAATGACTGTAAAATTTCATCTTCTTCTGCTTCGTCATAAGTAATATATTTTTTAATTATCTCAATAGCATTTTGTCTTCTTTTTTGATAAACATGCAAATATATAAGTTTTTTCTCCGGACAATTTAATAATTTATTTACCCTTTCATCAAGATTCATTAAAAACACCTCCATATTTTCCAAATATTATATATCAAACTTATGCTTTTGTCAATTATGATGCAATTAAAAACTGCAGGAGAGTCTTTAGACGCATTAAAAGAGATTACCGGAATTTTAAATGGGAACTTAATAGGCATAGGTACTTCAGAAACTGCATTATCTGCTATTGGAAAAAAATATCATTTAACTGCACTAAAACAAGCTATCGCCCAAAGTACACTTAATGAAAGCCAAATTCAGTCTATTCAGATCGGAAGAGCGTCGTGTAGGGAAAGAGTGTGTCAGTACG
>CAJUFW010000004.1:0-37965 GCA_910585655.1 uncultured Lachnospiraceae bacterium | reverse complement strand
TTCAGTCTATTCTTATTGGTAAAGGATACAGAGGACAATTATTAGAAACCACAGTAGCAGAACTTGCACAAGCAATAGCTACTAACACCTTAGCTGCTTCTGAAGCTACCGTCACTGGCACTACTAATGGCTTTTGTTTAGCATTGAAAGGACTTGGCGCACAACTAAAGGCATTGATCGCAGCTCATCCTGTTATCGCCTTCATTTCCGCTATCGGAGCGGTTACTTTTGGTGCCGTAAAAGCAGTTGATTACATGAGCAAATCTCTGGAACGCCAAAAAGAAAAACTGGCAACTGCAAAAGCAAACTATGAAGAAACAACCTCTGAGTTAGCAAACATTAACTCCGAATTAGAACAGGTATGCACTCAAATAGAAGAGCTACAAACAAAAGGTCCTTTTTCCTTCCTCGATCAGGAGGAATTGAATCGACTGATTGCTTATCGGGAAAATCTGGAGTTAGCTCAGGAAGCCACAAAAGTAGAAGCAAAGATGGAAGCCAATAAAACAGCAGCCGAAAGCAAAAAAACCTATGACAAGGAATTTGACGACTATCGTTTAACGAATACAGACGAAGCCGTCCGCGCTATTCTTGCTCAGAATCCCTCCGGATATTTCCAGTCTTTTGAATTTCAACACGTCCAATCCGGAGATATCAGCGACCAGATCGCTGCCTATGTTACTGCCGAGCAGGAAATCGAACGAATCAAACAGGAAATTACCCAACAGAAGATGGAGCAAAACGGCATATGGGACACTTCTTTAAACAAGGAGCTGGATTTCTGGAAGCAATTACAGGAAGATTCCACCCATGCCCTAAACAATTCTATCCAAACCCTAAGTGCCTATCAAAACGACGCCAAACTGGCAGAAGAAATGGATTGGGATTACTACCAGGAGCTGGAAGATCTGCAAAAACTTATTCACTCTTATTACAACACAGGGCAATGGAATACGATCAAATTTGAAAACATCTTTGACCGAGAGGATATCGAAATCACCAAAGAGGAATTAGTTTCTTTAGCAAAAGAAGGAAAACTAACTGCTAATACCCTCCAGAGTTATCCTGCTTTATACAAGGCTATCCAGGAAGCTGATTTTATTGGAAATAGTGGAATCTTATTGTTTCTGAAACAGATTCGTTCCGCCGCAGATGCCGGAAAAAATAGTTTAGGCAATTTTCACCTTTCCGAAGAACAATGGAATACCTTTGATGCCTTTCAATCGCAACTGGCTGGCATACAGGATGCTTTCGACAACCTTTCTACTAACAAACCAGAAGAAAATCTGAAAAGCCTGTTGGCTCTCATGAAAAACGATCCAAACTTTGACCTTACCATGTATCGTTTTGCCGACGGAGTAATCGACTATGAAGGCGCACTAAATCAACTCCGTCAAAATGCTGTGGAACAAACCATTCGCCTGATACCGGAATTAGAGACAGAAATTCTCTCTATGGGCAATGCTGTAGAAACTGCCAGCCAGAAAGCAACACGCCTGACCAAAAGTTATTATGAAATCTTAAATGTACTGGCTCGTGTCCAAAGGGGAGAATCCCTGACCGCTGCAGAAATAGCAGACCTAATCAGCAAACATAGCTCCCTGGCAAATGCCATACAAATAACCGCAGACGGATTTTTCATAGAGGCAGAAGCCTTGACAAATCTTGCAATCCAATACGGAGATACATCAAAGCAAGCAATCACTGCTGTCCTTAACCAGACACAGGCTGCAATAAATGGGATTTACAGCCGTGTTGCTGGATATGGCATTGAAGCAGAAGCTCTGCAAACTCTGGCGGAAACCTATCACTCTGTCACAGAGGGAATGGATCCTGTTCAAAAGGAGCATGTCTTAGAGCAATTCAAGGGAGCAGCCGAAGGCAATCAAGGATATGAGGAAGTATTTAACAGCGGGCTTTTTGCGGAACTTATCCGCAAACAGGATCATTTAGCCTCCTTACAGGAGCAGCTTAACTCACTTCCATTATCCCCTGATGAATATGACCTAGGGGAGACAAAGACAACCGGTTCCGGTAAACAATTTTCAGGTGAATTAGATTTAGTATCCATATCTATCACTACCTTGACCGAAAAGATTGCTCTATTAAAGTCAGAGCTGGAACATCTTACTGATCCAGCGAAACGGATGGGAAAAATTAAGGAACTTTCAGAAGCGGAGCAGCAATTAGCCGGGTATTATAAAACTGCAGCCAACGAATACAAAGAGCAATATGAAGTCATGAAAAAGGGGTTGCCGCAAGAATGGATTGATGCTTTAGAAAAAGGAACAGAATTTGATATCAAGCAACTAAGCGGCAGCAAGGATGAAAATGATTATAACCAATTCCAAAAAGCCCAGGAAGCCTACCGTAACTGGAAGGAAATGGAGAAAAACCAAAAGGACAGTGTCCAGGACTGGGCAAAATCCTTGGACTGGGCTGCCGAGGAAATCAGCAACCTCAACTCCGAGCTTTCCATGTATGAATCTATGCTGGACAATTCGGAATCCTACAAAAACAGCATCAAATACTGTGATATCCTCATCCAAAAGCACAAAGAACTACGGGATTCTACCAAGGACTTGCTGAACGTCCGTGAAAAGGAATACCAGGATTCTTTAGCGCTGCTGACAGACGAGCAAAAGAAAGCAGTAGAATCCAACGACCTGAAAAAGATAGAAGAATTCCAGGGTCGGACAGGTGAGGAAGAATACAACCAGGTAACAGATGCTCTGGAGAAAAAGAAAAAACGGGATGAAGCAAAAAGCAATCTTCACAAGGAACACGAGACCTGGCAGAATTCTTACCTGGAGAAAGCCGATAGAGTCAGCCAATGGTACGACCTCCGTACCGACAATATCGACACCAGGAAAAATGCGATCCAAAAGGAAGTCAGTATCCGGGAAGCGAGCGGTCTTGCCGTGCCGGCAGCTTACTACGAGCAGATCGCAGAACTGGAGAAAAACAAGCTCGACTACCTGAAAAAGGAGCGGCAGGATCTTCTCCAAATCCGGGATGCTGGTGTGGCAAGCGGAGCAATCGCCAAATATTCTCCGGAATGGTATGCCCTGACTGGTCAGATCCAGGATACCAACCTGGCGATCCTGGATTGCGAATCCAGCCTTGTAGAGATGAACAACTCCATCCGCGATTTGGATTGGGGCAATTTTGACAAGCTGATGAACAAGCTGGATTCCATCAACGAAGAAGCAGACTTTCTTATTGACCTGATGTCAAACGCCGATTCGATCGACGAAAACGGAAACTACACCGAAGAAGGGCTTGCCACTCTGGCGATGCACCGCACCAAATATCAGACCAAGCAGGAAGAAGCCAAACGATATAAAGAGGAGGCGGATTCTCTGGCAGACGCCACCGATGAAGCTTCCATCGAACGCAGGGAAGAACTTCTTTCCTTGCAGCGGGATTGTATCGCTGCTGCCGAACAGGAAAAGCAGGCGATGGTTGCCCTGGCGCAGGAAGGTATCCAAAAGCAGATCGACAACATGAGCGAACTGATTAGCAAGAAAAAAGAAGCTCTGCAGGCAGAACGGGATCTGCAAACCTACCGGGAATCCATTGCCGAAAAGCAAAAGCATGTGGCTGATTTGGAAAAAGCAATGGTCGCTCTGGCAGGAGACGATTCGGAGGAAGCCAAAAAGAAGAAGAGGCAGCTCCAATCCGATCTGGCAGACGCGAAAAAGGATTTGGCAGATACTGAGCGGGATCATTCTTATGACGAACAGGAAAAAGCTCTGGATCAAGTGCTGGAACTTTATACTACCAATATGGAACATACCCTAAACGATACCGAACAGCTCTTCCTGGCTTCTATGGAAACCGTTGATCAGGCTTCTCAATCGGTAGGAAACACCCTGCAACGGGTAGCGGAACAAGCCGGATACGAAATCACGACCCATATCACGGATATCTGGAAAACCTCCGCCACAGAGGCAAACCATTCCGCCGATTCCTTTGAAAGCGTAGGAGAACGGATAACCAATGTGATGACGGGTATTGTTCTCAAATGGGGCGAAGTACAGGCAGCTGCAGAACAAGCCGGAGCTGCGCAGCTAAGCGCTATGGGAAGCGACTATATGTCCTCCGGCACCGAGGATAAAAGCTTGAAACAGACCGTAGAGACATTTCTGCAAAACAGCGATCACTATTCCAGCAAACGGATTACAAGCTCCAACGATCCAGGCTATGCCAAGCTCTCCGGGCTCAATAAAAGCCTGATTGATGCCGGATACGGCAACCTAAGCTATCAGGGAATGGCAGATCTGGCAAATCTCCTAAAAATCAACGGTCTGCAAACCCATACCGCTGTTTCCATCAAGCAGGACTCTTCTCTGAAAAAACTAATCGAGGAGGAGTTAAAAAAGCTTCATATCCAGGGATTTTCCACCGGCGGGCTCATCCGATCGGTAACAAAAGAGGACGGTTATCTGTTGGCGCAAAAGGGAGAGGCTATCCTAAGCCGGGAAGCCGTTGTGGCTTTGCAGGGCTTTAACAGCTTTGCTCCTGCTATGTCACCGTATCTGTTCGATGTCCCGTCTCCACAGGAAGTCGCTCCAAGAGATCCGGGAAGCCAGCTTATCGTCTCCGGCGGAGCCGTTCAAATCCATATCGATCAGGTCGAAAACATGGACGATTTCATCTATAAAATGCAGGATGATCGTACCCAGCGGCTGTTGCAGGAAGCCATTTGGGGAAATGCACTCGGCAAGGGCAGAATGGGTATTTACCAGGTATAAAAATTTTTAAAGAAAGAGGTGAATCGGATTTGCGCGTATATTCATGCGGCTTTATTTACAACGAAATTTCCTCGGATAAGATGGGAGTCATGCTCTGCAACTTTGGCAGAAGCGGTCTGGAAACTACCTCTGCCGGGGAAAAAATCGAGCTTTCCACGCAAAAGCTAAGCGGCAGGGATCGTTGGTATCACTACTCTTCTACCTTCGGGGAAGCGTTAAGTTTTACCCTTCATATCATAAAGACCAACAAGTCCAGAATGGAACGACACGAAATCGCAGAATACAGCCGTTGGCTGCAGCGTCGTGACGGGTATAAAAAGTTCCAGTTTTTAGGGACGGAATTTGCAGGCATTGAATTTTATGCCATTGCTACAGAACTGAATGAGCTTTCCGTTGGAAACGTCACCTATGGTCTGGAAGTCAAGATGATGACCGACGCTCCTTACGGCGTATCTGCCAAACTGTCAAAAACGATTTCTTTTACCGGAGACAATACGTATACCTACTTCAACCAATCGGATGAGTACGGATACCTCTATCCGGATCTGAACATTGTGGTACAGGCAGCCGGCGATTTGACGATTACCAATCAATTTGAAGCACGGCAGACCGTTATCCGGAACTGTCAGGCAGGAGAACTCCTTACCCTAAACGGAGAGCTTCGCCAGATCACATCCAGTAAACCTTATCAGTTAGAGGATCGGTTTAACTGGAAGTGGCTTCGTTTCTGCAAGACAGATAAAAACAGCCAAAATATTCTTTCGGCTTCGCTTCCCTGTATAGTGACAGTTACCTATCGGAATATACGGAAGGTAGGTGTCTCCTGATGAAATTAAATTTTAATCTTTTAAAACAGATCGAGTATCCGCAGGTTATTTTATGCAGACGTTCCCATCAGAAAATCGGAGAACTGGCAGGTGTAACAGATTTACGGCTCGACCTGAATCTCTCCTCCTGGGATGAGCTTTCCTTTTCCGTTCCCTACCGCTGTCAGGGTCATGTTCATCCGCTCTGGGATCGTATCTGCGATTTAGCTACGGTATTCCTGCCTCAGTTTGGCTATTTTCTGATCCAGGTTTCCGAACAGGACGACGGCTTTAACAAAACGAAGCGTGTGACCGGCAAAAGTCTGGAAATAGAGCTTGGGCAAATTTTACTTCATGGTGTGCAAATCAATGCCGTAGACGGCGATATCAAGGACGAAGATTTCGCACCTAAGAAGTTTTACCAGCCCTTGGATCAGGAGCATAGTATCCTCCATCTTTTACTGAAAGAAGCTCCGCATTGGGACATCGGTCATGTAGACGAAAGTCTGGTAGACAAGCAGCGCAGCTTTGACATAGATGGTACTTCTATCTATGACGAGCTGATGGGAGAGATTTCCGAGCAATTCCATTGTGTTTTTCAGTTTGACAGCTTTCGCCGTCTCATTCATGTCTACGATCAGGATACCTTTGGCGCGGAAACGACCCTTTTTCTCTCCCACGACAACTTTATCGACTCTTTTACGATAGAAGCCAATGCCGAGGAAATCAAGAACTGCTTTAAGGTTTCCGGCGGCAGCGGGATCGAAATCCGTGAGGTCAATCCAAACGGCACTGCTTATATTTATGCCTGGGGTTCTCACGATCTGGCTGATATGACACCAGAGCTGCGGGAAAGGCTTGCCGCCTATGACCGTTTATATGACAGTCAAAGAGAACCTTACGAAGCACTTATGCTGCAGATAGGGAAAAAAATTGAAGAGCTTTTGGCGCTTTCTTCCGAGGCTCCCGCCGACTTAACGAGCGAGGATTGGAGCCGCTACAGCCTAAAGTATCTGGAAGAAAAGAGAAAAATCCATCAAAACGCCCTGGATGTAGCGATTCAAAAGGGATGCGGTTCCGTCACGGATCCCAACTATTCCACCCTCTATCTGCCGACCTATCAGCGGCTCGTTGCCATTGAGGCGGAACTGAAAGTACGGCAGTCGCAAATAGAGGCAAGACGCGCCGAATATCATGCGCTTCTGGCACAAAAGCAGACCATTCAGCAGAACCTGGATTTGGAACGCTTTCTTGGTACAACGCTTTGGAAAGAGCTTTCCTCCTATCGGCGAGAGCAGACCTATGACAACTCCAACTATGAAGTGACAGACGATATGAGCGATATCGAACGCTTTGCCCTTGAACGCCAGCTTTACGAACAGGCATATGAAGAAATCCAGAAAATCAACGATCCTATCTATCAGTTTTCCACTAAAATGGCTAATTTATATGCGATTTTTCAGGCGCAGGAGTCTTTGGTTGACCAGTTTCAGCTCGGCAATTTTATCCGTGTCGGCAACCGCGAGGACGAAGTGCATAAAGTACGCTTCTTAAAAGCCAGCATCTGCTTTGAAAAGCCGGAAGATATCACGGTTGAATTCGGCGAACAGATGGAACTACAGGATAATGCCGCCGCTGCCAACCGTTTTATGGACAGCGTGCGGCAAGCCGCCAGCTCCTACAACTTTATCCGCAAACAGTTTGAACAGGACAAGGATGCTATGAACTATGTCAAGGCAGTGCGGCTTTCTGGTCTCTCTTCTGCCCTTGCCGACGTCCACAACGCGGATAACCAGGAATTTACCATTGGTTCCAGAGGCTTAATCGGCAAAGAGTGGAATGAAGAAAAGGGGGACTATGAGCCGGAACAGCTCCATGCCATTCACAACAAGCTTGTCTTTACCGATGATAGCTGGAAATCCTGCAAGCTGGCGCTTGGAAAAATCCAGATAAACGGCGCGGATGTCTATGGCTTGATCGGCGACGTTCTGATTGGCAAGGTCGTTATCGGAGAAACCCTCTATATCGGAAACAGCCAGAACACCATGGTCTTTGACAAAACGGGTTTTCGGATTACCAACGGCGTCAATACCGTTACTATCCAGCCTGATACCGACCACGTTTTTCAGATTTTAAAAGGCAATACTCCGGTGATGTTTGCCGACGCCAACGGAAACCTGACGCTGACTTCCCGTATCATCACCGACTCCGGCTATATCGGCGGATGGACGATCGATAAAGACGGGCTGCGCGGCAACGGCGTAATCAGCGGCGGGCAAATTACCAGCTCCAATATCACCGGCGGGACGATTGACGGAGCGGTGATTACATCCAATGGGGAATCCAGCAGTACATCTATTCGAGGCGGCAGCATCACTTCTGTTTATGGAAGCTCCTTAACGTATATCTCCGGTGGAAATATTTTACAGTCAGGAAAAGAGGTCACGTTCCGCAATAACAGCGAATATTCCGTATGGGAAGATGGCTCTCAGTCTCTGGAACGTAGCGAAATTCATATCAAAAACGGCACTATTTTAATGCAAAGTACGTATAATGCCTACCTACGTGCCGCTATCGGAAACCGGAACTATTACAAATTGATTGGCTTGTCTATCAATGGAAACATTGTCATCGGGCAAAAGGCAGGCACAAACGGATACGTCGGCAGCGAATCTCCTCTTTCCACAGGCTCTTTGGAGACAAAGCCAGTTATTATGTATTGTACAACCTTCCGGGTAAACCGGGACGGAGCTTTTTACACCAACCTTGACAGTGGAAATACCAATCTCATCCAAACCAGACATCTCACCGCTTCTACCGGCAACGGGTCAAACGGAGAATATCTGAATATCGGCGGAAAGTCGATTCCGACCGGAGACTGGGTAGCAAGCTATGTCTCCGGCAGGCTTGCTTCTATCCAGTCACAGATTGACGGACTGCAGTCACAGATTTCCGCTTTGGCTTCCAGACCGGTTACACCTGCGCCAAGCGCCTGAAAGGAGGAATTTTATGGAACATTTAGAAGCAGACAACAGCGAAAGCATACGGGAGATCGAAGCCTATCTGTATGATAAAAAAGTGATCCATCTCGCTATTGACCTTTTAAAACGAGTCAAGGTAGAGGGCTTTGAACAGGCTCAGCTTTTAGGCGAACTTGGAAAGCTTCTCTGCTCTCCCGTTAAAACCGACACCCTGCAAATCGAAGCATGTGATCTGCAGGAGCTGTCATAAGAAAGGTGGTGAACGATGTTTTGCCAGAATTACAAAAAGTAAATACCGATGTTTTTATCAATCTGCGGGATCGCACCGAACATATCATCGTATCTGCCAACCGCGGCGACATGCACTCCCGCACGATTCGTTTTCATTTTACTCACGAAGGAGAACTCTACGAGCTGCCGGAAGGAACGGTGGCTCGGTTCCTTGGTACAAGACCGGACGGAGCCGGTATCATCGAAGAGCTTCCCTGCACCGTTTCCGGGAACCAGGTTCTTTATGAAATGACGCCGTACGTCCTCAATATTCCCGGCGACGTCCGCGCCAAAATCGAACTGCGGAACGATGAAACCGAGCAAATCCTGACAACGGTTTCTTTTCTTATCCATATTCCGCCGGATCCCTTTGACGAAAACACCATCATCCAGACGGACGAATTTTCTGTCCTGAACCAGTTGATCACCACGATTGAAAAGGCAGTTGAGGACGTAAATGAAGCGCTCGTACAGGTCGAACAGACCGTAGAGGAAGCCAACCAGGCGATCCAGGTCATTTACGATACCAATGAGAAAATGCAGGTGGTTATCTCTGACGCCCAAACGGTGATTGGCGATATGGAGCAAAAGCTTTTAGAGACCGATGAGAAGGTGGGCAAATGGCAGACGGATATTGAAACGGCGATTACGAATGCCGAACAAGCAGTCGCCGATACGATTTCCAAAGCGGAACAGGCTTTTGAAGAAACAATAGAAGACGCGAATCAAGCATTCACAGATACTCTTTCTCAGGCGCAGACAGATATCAATTCTATGATTTCTGACGCCGAGCAGTCTGTATCAGATCTAATTTCCCAGGTCGAAACGGCGATCAGCCAGGCAGGAGAAGCCGCTGATCAGGCAAATCAGGCGGCCGCAGACGCCGATCAAGCTACTTCTGCTGCCAACCAGGCGACCGCTGCCGCTGCGTCTGCGACCGAGCAGGCAGAAGAGGCTACGGAACGAGCAATTGCCGCCGCCAGGGCTGCGGAAGAGGCAGCGGCGAAAGAACTGCCTATCGCTACGACAACCATTCTTGGCGCCGTAAAGGCAGGCGAACAAATAGCTGTAGCCGAAGACGGAACGATGAGCATTGCCTCAGTTCCCTTCGAGGCTCTTCCGGAGGAAACGAAACTCTATTCACCGTTTATCATCCAGGCAGAGGAACCGCCGGGAGATCCGAAAAGGGCATGGATCAATAGCGCTACGCATGTTATGTCCTATTACGATGGTACCGCCTGGGTAAAACTCGCCTCTATCTGGTCTTAATCCAAACAGGAAAGGAGCAAACCATAATGTATCCAAATCAAAACCGAGCCGCTATGTTCTCTGTTGTTATGGAGCAGGAGGACGTCTATCTGCTTCAAAAAGCCGCTGTTGAGACAGATCTCTACACGGATACTATTGCCAAGCTGATTGGCAGCCAGCCGGACGTCATTCATCAGGAGGTCTTTTCCTCCTATCAGGACAAGCAATTAGCCTCCCGAATGACGTTTGAGCGTCTGAAGGCGCAAATGGAAGAAAAATATGTTCCGGAATTTCTCTATGGGAAGTTCCGCTATGACTGGAACATTACCTATGCAGCCGGGACAATGACGGTCACACTCTACGATGCTTCTGGTATCGAGTTACTCAAAAAACACCACATTCGCTTTGCGACCGTTTATCCAGGCTAACAAACCAGAAATGAGAAAGGATGGTGATAATCAATGCTGACGGCAGCGCAAGTGATGACATTAAAAGCAAAAATCAAAGCCGAACTGCTACGACGTTCCGCTCACGGGAGTGTCGCTGCCTATGGAGGCGAAGACTATGATTTTACCAAAAATCCAGAACCAGAGGGGGTTATTGAGGCGGAGCATGGGCAGAAAACCGTCGATTTGCTGCTCCAGATAGCCCCCCATGCCGGTCTGGTTCCGGTAGAAGCCGAACAGACGATTCAGCCGGAATTTGACGCAGAGCTGCTAAGCTATGTCGATACGTTAGCAGCGCAGAATATGACCGGCGATTCGAGCTGCGCCGCTGCCTGTACAGGACTTTGTGTCTCGACCTGTACGACGGCATGTCAGGGGTGTTCCGGCACCTGCAGCGGCACTTGCCAGGGATGCTCGAATACCTGCACCGGGACTTGCCAGGGATGTTCCGGGACTTGTACTGGTTCCTGTTATAGCTGTACTGGTTCCTGTTCTGGCAGTTGTTATAGCTGTACCGGCTGCGGCGGGCAATGTTCCTATAACTGCAGCGGCTGTTCGGGAAGCTGTTCTGGCACCTGTTCCGGCTGCTCCGGAAGCTGCTCTGGTACTTGTTCCGGCTGTTCTGGTTCCTGCTCCGGGAGC
The DNA here is from genome assembly GCA_910585655.1 of uncultured Lachnospiraceae bacterium. Lineage (GTDB taxonomy): Bacteria > Bacillota > Clostridia > Lachnospirales > Lachnospiraceae > MGBC131033. The sequence continues at coordinate 26,815 of CAJUFW010000004.1, read as the reverse complement.
TGCCAGGGATGTTCCGGAAGCTGTTCCGGGAGCTGCTCCGGAGGCTGTATGAACGGCTGTACCAGCAAATGCAGCGGCTGTACCGGAGTATGTACCGCAGTATGCGCCCTGGCTTCTTCTTCCTGCGCCGGTCTCTGCGGCTCCGGTTCCTGTGCGGCAGCCTGCGGAGGCTCGAGTTGTAAAGGAAGCAACAATTAAAATTGAAAAAGGAGAATATGATATGATAGCAAAATTAAAGGATGGATCTGAACTGAAAATTGAACGCCTAAGCTGCGAATACCAGACCGGCGTCAGAAAGAGCGTAGAAGATAGCTTTACTATCTCCCATACGGATGCTAAGGAACTTGGTATCGACAACATCAGCAAGCTTTTTACAGAGGAAAATATTTCCACTATCACCTATCAGACCGACAGCGGAATTGAGCTGACCAGAAACTACCTTTCTTTAAAGCTCGCGCACTATACGCTGACAGAAACCGTTGCCACCTATACCGTCATTTTGTCCAGAGAGGCAAGTGAAGAAGGAGAATTAGATGCCAGAGAAATCGAAGATCTGTGATCCGGAATATTCTGTTCTTTTACCAGAGGAAACGGTCTGTGAAATTCTTGAAGCAAAGGCTTTGGCATGGGCTTATGATCAGGTAGCTTCTGATCTGTTCCGCAAATATACGGTGCCTGCCATAGATTGCGGATTTCTGCCGGAATTTTTCGAGCGCCGGCTTTATTACCATTTCCAGGATACCAAGCGTTCCCGCCAGCTTACCGACGTCTATCTGCCGGACTGCTTCCAAAATGCCAAATACCGCTTCGGTCTGAATCTGATGAACAGACGCTACAGCATCTGGGATTCTGACAAAGTGGCAGCGCATATCATCAAGCAGCTAGACGCTTCCAACGTAACCGATCTGCAGATGCAGTATTTGCAGCGGACAAACTTTGAATGTTATTTTGCCATAGACAACCTCAGCTTCCTCCTGGCTACCTGCCAGGAGGAGGTCTGCAGACCTTTGATAGAAGAAGCGTTCCGACAGTTGGAGGAATCGGCATGTGAATTTCATCTCTGCACCTATGCTATATGGATGGTAGAAGAGCGTTTCCCGTTTCCGTTTTATGAATATACCATAGATATCAAAAACAAAGTCATTCATGTCCGCTATAAGGACCAAAAGGAGGATGCCTGTGAAGCTTTATCGAAGACCGGACGACTTTAACGAATCGTTAGCTGCCATGTACTACCATCCAGAAAAGGCAAACGACGCCAGTGTTGCTTCCCGCTGCATTACCTTTCAGGTAACAGACGCCTGCAACCTGCGGTGTTCCTATTGTTATCAGACGAACAAAGGAACCAGAGTGATGCCCGTAGAAACCGCCAAAGCCTTAATCGATCTGATCTTATCCGGAGAAAAAGGCTTTCGGGAATATTTATCTTCTGAGTTTACCACTGGCATCAATTTGGATTTTATTGGCGGAGAACCGCTGCTAGCCTTAGAGGTCATCGATCAGGCTATCGACTATTTCCACAGCCAAACCTTAAAGCAAAAGCATCCCTGGAAAAATAAATGGCGTGCTTCTATCACCACCAACGGCACGATTTATACCGATGAAGTCAAGCGATTTCTTACCAAACACGAAAACCACCTCAGCTATTCCGTTACGGTAGACGGCAGCAAACAGCTTCACGATGCCTGCCGGAAGTTTCCGGACGGCTCTCCTTCCTATGAGCTCGCTATGGCTACGGTTCGTGATCGAAGGAAACAGGGATATTACGTCGGCAACAAGCTGACCATTTCCCCGGAAAACCTGCCTTATCTTTATGAGGCGATTGTCACTATGGCAGAAAACGGCTACCAGGATATCAATGCGAACTGCGTGTTTGAAAATGTCTGGAAACAGGAAGATGCCGCTCTGTTTTATCAGCAATTAAAAAAGCTTGCCGATTATCTGTTAGAGGGGGAACGATTCCGTCATATGGATTGTTCCCTTTTTAACTGCAGCTTTTTTGTTCCGCATACCGCCTCCGACAACAAAAACTACTGCGGTGGAACCGGACTGATGCTGGCGATGGATCCGGATGGATGGCTCTATCCATGTCTGCGCTATATGGAAAGCTCGATTGGCACAGAGTATCCTGCCTACCGGATTGGAAATCTATGGGAGGGAATCGGTCAGTCAGAAGAATATCAGAAACGAATTGACGAGATAAAGCACATTAACCGCAGAACGCAAAGCACGGACGCCTGCTTCTACTGTCCGATTGGCTTTGGCTGCGCCTGGTGTTCCGCTTATAACTACCAGTGCTTCGGCACTGCCAATCAACGTGCTACTTATATTTGTGAGATGCACAAAGCCAGAGCCTTAGCGAATGTCTATTATTGGAACAAATTATTTCAGCTAGAATCCCCAAACACCCACCTTACCCTATGGGTTCCAAGGGAATGGGCGCTGGCGATTCTGAAAGAAACAGAATACGAACAGCTTTTAGAGCTAAGCGCTTCCAAACCAATGACGGTGGAAGAAGCCTACCAGAAAGCCAAAGTCTTTGTCGATAGCGGACGCTGGTATGACTATGGCTATCAGGTATAAAAGGAGGAATCAACGATGTCGTACACCTTTCATACACTTCTCGCCCACCCTTCCAACTACGGCTGGAAACGGAAGTCTACTGACATCCGTTATCTTGTCCTGCATTATACTGCCAATAAGACCGATCGGGCAGTAAACAATGCGAAATATTTCCAGAACAATATCGTCTATGCCTCCGCTCACTACTTCTGCGACCAGTCCTCGGTCTACCAGTCTGTACCGGATACCTCTATCGCCTGGTCAGTCGGCGGAAAGAAATATTCCGACTGCGCCACTACTGGCGGCGGCACATGTTATGGGGTGGTTACGAATGAAAACAGTATCTCCATCGAACTATGCTCCCACCAGGGGGCGATTGCCGCAGAAACCATAGAAAATGCCCTTGCCTTAGCCAAACGCCTGATGTCTAAGTACCATATCAAAGAGTCACACATCTACCGGCATTTTCACGTCACCGGCAAGCATTGCCCGGGCTGGAAGGGCTGGTATGGAGCAGAGGATCGTCTCTGGAAAAGCTTTCAGAAAAACCTGCGTGATTGCCGCCTTACCACCAAGCTGGTCTGCGCCTTCTATAAACACGATAACATAGCCGACGGTAAATTCCAAAGCTTTCCGGTCGGGACTTTTGTCTACTGGGGAAGCGATCTCGGCAACGGGTGGTCGTCCGTCTATTATGAAGGAACACTTGGCTATGTAAAAAATAGCTGTCTTACTAAAAAAGGACTGTCACCCTACCGAACCGGCAAGGCGACAGAAGATGTGATGTTCCGTTCCGATCGGCTCGTCGATCCCTCTACTAACATAAAGACTATCAAAAAAGGAACCACCTTCCGGGTTATCTGCCAAATCGGTAACTGGTACCAGGTCAGGCTTTCGGATGGCGCCAACGGGTATATGGTGAAAAAGAAAGTGAAGCTGGGCTCTTAATCCCTCGTCTCAAACACAATCAACACCCCGTCCGTCAATTCCACCAACGCCTCTTCTTCTACAATTTCATTGCTGACTCCTAAGCTGCTGCCCATCCGCAGCTCTGCGTGATCGAGCGGATATTTCATTCCATGAAGCGTCAGTCCCCGGACTTCTTCGGTCAGAGGAATCAGCGAAAGGAACTCGCCGAATGCCTCCTCCTTCCGAATCCGGAACGGCTTATCTGCCAGGAAAATGCGTTTATGCCCGTCTACGATAGAGGTCGGAACCTCTCGAATCAGAGCCTGGTAGAGAAGCTGGATATTGGCAAAGGCATGGTCAAAGCGCGTACCCGTCGCCCCCAACAGTACGATTTCCTCCGGCTCTAGGGAGAGCGCCAGGGAAAGCGCCAGTTCGGTATCGGTAGCGTCTTTTTCCGGCTGATAGGTACGAAGCACCGGCTTCCCTGTCAGTCGGAAACGCTCCTGTACCCGGTTTAAAATCTTTTGATCCACACTGTCGTAATCCCCTACTACATAATCCAGCTCCTGCCCGGTCTCCTCTGCCAGTTGGACGGCAGCGGCAAGTCCTTTATCGACTGCAAGAATCACCGTCGCCTGATAGGTCTTTAGATAGTCCCTGGCAAACGCCAGGTCAATGCTGCCGCCTGTTAAAATCGCTACCCGTTTCTTTTTTTTCTCTCCCATACGTTCCCTTCTCCTGTATCACTTCTTATCCATAGGACTCCCGCCTTGTCTGGCTAATGATCTCGCTTTTGAAGCATAAGCTGCCTTCTTTGCAGGGCATTGACGATTTTCGCAATATCATTTCCGACAGAAATAATCCGACAGCCATAAAAATATTTGTAACGGCTGCTTTCCTCTACAGAACTTCTGACCGGAATACATAGACAGTTGATCGCGCCGCACGGCGTCTCCACTGCTATCGTCAGCTCTGCATCCTCCGGCAGCTTTTCCGCGCTGTAAACTCCAATTCCTGTTTCACTCAAATCCTTTGCCACGCCGCGGACGACGATGGTTTTGTAGCATGACTCTACATCTATCAACTGACTGACGTCGCGTACTGCGGGATGCGTCTGCCGGTACTTACGGATACCCTCAAAATCCGGTACTTTCCGCATAATTTTTGCTTCTTCTCCCAAAAATACCCGGTAGACTGCCCGGCGGTTAAAAGACTCTCCTTCCAGATCCTGTACAACCAGTACATGTACCCGCTCGCCCTCTAGTCTGGCAAGTCCTGGTCTGACATTCGTCCAGCGCCAAAGCCTATCATGCTTCCGGTATGTCACCAAAACCTTATCCCCCGGGCGGAAGCGGAACGGCTCCCCATATTGCCCCAATATCAGAGAAACACAGATAATATTGTCTTTGATGGCGATAATATCGCTGTTTAAATGATACAAACGGTCTTCACGTTCTATCGTAACTTCCAGCTTTCTCCCTAATTCCAGGTTTTTTACTTCCATCTTGCAAAAACCTCCTTGAATCCTTTGACGTTTTCGGTAATGTTTCCTTCAAATACTGCCGTCCCGGCTACGAATACATTCGCTCCCGCCTCCATTACAGGCTGAACGGTTTCCAGATTGATTCCTCCATCTACCTCAATCCACAACTCAGGTGCCACCTGCTCTGCCATACGGCGTACTTCCCGGATTTTATCCAGCGTAAAAGGCAGAAAGCCCTGTCCGCCAAAGCCTGGATTGACGCTCATTACCAGCACCATAGAAAGCTCCGGCAAGATGTATTTTAGCGCTTCCGGTGAGGTGGCAGGGTTAAGCGCTACCCCCGCTTTTCTTCCAAGCTCCCGGATACGGGCAACCGTCCGGTGCAAATGGCGGCAGCTTTCTGCATGAACCGTCAGAATATCCGCCCCGCAGTTACAAAATTCTTCTAAGTAACGATCTGGATCCTCTATCATCAGATGGACGTCAAAGACCATCTTACTCTGCGGTCGGAGCGAGCGGATTAACGGCATTCCAAAGGAAATACTTGGTACAAAGCTTCCGTCCATTACATCCAGATGCAAAAATTCCGCTCCTGCCTCTTCGACCCTTTTTACTTGCTCTCCCAGTCTGGTAAAATCTGCTGCCAAAATCGATGGTGCCAAATAGTACATCCATCATTCCCCCTAGTATTTTTTCTGCTGTCCGATTTCTTCATAGAGTAGCCGATAGCTCTGGTAACGACTCCCAGCCACTTCCCCCTCCGTTACTGCATCCTTTACACCGCATTCCCGCTCTCCGATATGGACGCAGCCTTTAAAGCGGCAATACGGCTCATAGGCGGCAAATTCCGGGAAATATTGCCACAATTCTTCTTTTTCTATCCCGGACAGCTCCAAGGAAGCGAACCCTGGAGTATCCATCAGATAGGACTGCCCGCCAAGGGCAAACAGCTCGGAATGCCGGGTCGTATGCCGTCCCCGTTTGATTTTCTCACTGACCTGCCCCGTTTCCATCTCTGCTTCCGGCGCCAGCAGATTGGTCAGAGAAGACTTCCCTACCCCGGACGGACCGGCTAATACCGTCGTCTTTCCGGAAAACAGGCTGCGCAGCTCCTCTATACCTTCCTGCTTTTTGACACTGATTCCATACACCGGATAGCCGCAGCTTGTATAGATTCCGGTCAGTTCCTTTAGCTTTGCCGGATCTGCCAGATCACTTTTGTTAAAGCAGACGATTGCCGGAACTTCCTGCCGCTCCAAATAAACCAAAAACCGATCCAGCAAATGAAGATTTGGCTCCGGCTCGGCAGCAGCAAACAACACTACCGCCTGATCCACATTGGAAACTGCCGGACGTATCAAAGACTGTCTGCGCGGCAGCAGCCGTTCAATCGTTCCTTCCCGCTTCGTCTCCTCCAAAACGGTGATTTCCACATCGTCTCCCACAAGTGGCTTTTGCTTCTGGCTGCGGAATACTCCTCTTGCCTTACAGGCATATACGCTTGACAACATAGAGGAGCCGTCCGGCAAAGCCTGTTCTAAAGGTACAGGTTCCAAAGGAACATGTACGTAATAAAATCCTGCAATTCCTTTGATAATTTTCCCCCGCATCAGTTTTCCACCTGGATAAATTCTGCATACCAGACTTTACCGTCGTAGGTTTCGTCCCCTATCTTTACATAGACGATTCCGGAATTGAGGCTTGTTCCTTTGATGTCCTTAATCGTCAACGGAATATTGGCAGCGGAAATATTTCCTTCCCACAATACGACGCCTTCCTGCCCGGTCTGATCCATACAAATCGTCACATATGCGCTTTCCACGCCATCCGGCAGCGGAAGCTGGTCAATCACTACCGAACCAATATAGGAATAAGTCGGTTCTTCCTTTCCAAGACTGACGGAAAAACCAATGGTACTGTTCTCTTCTACGCTCACGCCAATGGAAGTGTCCTGGGTAATAACAAGCCCATTTTCTACTTTATCACTGTGGGCATAGGAAACCTTTCCATTTAAGTTGGCATCCTTTAAGAGCTGCAGAGCTTCCGCTTCGGTCTTTCCTACAAGACTCGGCACTTGTGTCATCACCGTTTTCGGACCCCGGCTCAAAACGATCGTCACCGTATCGCCTTTCCGTACCTCTTCCCCTCTGGCTGGTGAAGTATAAATAACACGTCCTTCTTCCAAATCATCGCTGTAATCATAATCATGCTTGACTAACAGTTCCGACTTCTGCAGCGCCTCTTCGGCTTCCTCCTGCGTCCGGTTGTACACATCCGGAACCTTTAGCACCTGCTTTCCGTCGCTGATCACCAGAGTGATTTTCTGGCTTGTATCCACTTGCACTCCTGCCTCCGGCTGCTGGGAAACTACGGTATCTTTTTCAAAAGTATCGGAAAACTGCCGCTCATAGCTGTAATTGGTCAGCTTGTTCCCTTCTAAAACCGATACGGCGTCCGAAAACTTCCGCCCCTTTACATCCGGCATCGGGAACTGTTCTAGCTCATCCGGATCTTCCTCTTCGTCCGGATTTTGATTGTCTTCTTCCTCATCCTGTTCCTTTGGATCATCGGTACTGTTCGGATCATCGGAATGATCCGGATCGTTTGTATTCTGATCTGGATCCTCGGTGCCGTTCGGATCGTTATCATCCGGCTGCTGACTCTCGTCCGGATTATCCGTTCCTTCAATTCCCGGAGTTTTATTCGTTCCTAAATTTTCATCCGGATTTTTCTTACTGTCAAACAGATGGAAACCTCTTACAACTAACACAATAATCACGGCAGCCAAAATCACGATCGCTGTAATTCCGCCTGCTAACATGATCTTTTCCATCCGCGGATCCATCTCGTCGCTGTCGTCTTCTTCTAAAACCTGAGGTCTTCCGCCTCCTGGGCTGCTAAGCAGCTCCTCTTCCTCTGCCCGTTCACTCTCCCCCGAACGATCCGGTGAATACCGTGCGCTCCGAATTTTACTCATTTCCTCGTCCGAGAGATGAATCGTCGGCGAATCGTTAGATGCTGCGCCAGCCGCCATCTGCACAAATTCCCCGTCCGGATTGGAGATCGAGCGCTTTAAATCGGCAATCAGCTCCCCGGCGGACAAATACCGCCGTTCCGGTTTTTTCTGCATACATTTCTGCACGATTTTTTCAATACTGGCTGGAATCGAAGGATCTAACTCCCGCAACGGCGTCGCTTCTTCCTGAATATGCAATAACGCTACGGATACGGTATTGTCCGCCGCAAACGGCATCGATCCCGAAAGCATTTCATACAACGTCACACCCAAAGAATAGATATCGCTTTTTTCATCGCTGTAGCCGCCTCTGGCTTGCTCCGGCGAAATGTAGTGGACAGAACCCATCGCCGCCGTTGTGAGCGTATTCGAGGACGCTGCCCTGGCAATTCCGAAATCTGTCACCTTGATCTTGCCGTCGCGGGAAATAATGATATTCTGCGGCTTAATATCTCTGTGAATGATATGGTTATTGTGTGCCGCTTCCATGCCCTGTGCAATTTGAATGGCAATTCCTACGGCTTCTTTTATCTCCAGACGTCCTTTTCGTTCTATGAACTTTTTCAGGGTAATCCCCTCAATCAGCTCCATCACGATATAATAAAGACCGCCGTCCTCTCCTACATCATAGACATTTACAATATTTGGATGAGATAAACCTGCTACTGATTGTGCCTCTCCCCGAAATTTCGTAACAAAATTTTTGTCGCTGCTGTATTCCTGTTTTAAGATCTTAATCGCCACAAAACGGCTCAGCCTGCGATCCTGCGCTTTGTAAACATCAGCCATCCCCCCGGAGCCAACCCGACCGACGATCTCATAGCGCTCGCTTATCACCCTGCCTTCTGCTAACATGCCTACCTCCATTCTACGGCTTTATCATGATAACTGTGATGTTATCTCTGCCACCGTTGTCATTCGCCCGCTGTACCAGCTCCCTGGCTGCCAGCTCCGGATCGTCCTGATAGTCCCTTAAAAGCTCTTCCATCTCCTCATCTTCTACCATGTTGGAAAGACCGTCCGTACACATTAAAATCCGGTCGTCCTCTCCCACGGTTACTTCAAAAAAATCGGCTATTACTTCTGGATGCCCTCCCAACGCCCGCGTGATGATATTTTTGTTTGGATGATATTTTGCCTCCACCCGTCCTAGTTCTCCGTTTCGTACCATCGCTTCTACCAGGGAATGATCCTCTGTAATCTGGCGAAGTCTTCCTTCGCTGTACAAATACAACCGCGAATCCCCGACGTTCGCCACATACAGACTTTTTCCAAGCAACGTCGCCGCTACCATAGTCGTACCCATTCCCTTTCGTCTGACATCCTTTTCTGCCTCTTCTCTTAAACGCGTATTCGCTATTTTGATTGCCTCCTGCAGCACCATCACCGCAGAGGGCAGATGGCTTTCCTCTACAATCTGCCTGATAGTCTCTACACAGAACCTAGAGGCATAATCACCGCTCCGGTGACCGCCCATTCCGTCGGCTACCAGGAACAGATTTGGAAGGCTCCCGACTGCGCTTTCCTCGCAAAGAACATAGTCTTGGTTCTCTTCTCTGCTCTTTCCAGTATCTGTCACAAAATATGCCCTCATCCTTGCCTCCTCCTTCCGTCCTTCTGATTGCCTGTCTCTTTGTCTTATTTGTTCTCTAAACTTGTTTGCTTTATATAATCCCGGCGGAGCTGCCCGCATGCTGCATCGATATCAGAACCCATTTCCCTTCTTATAGTAACATTTATTCGATTATTTTCAAGTATATTTTTAAAATTCCTGATCTGACTGTCATCCGAATGTCGGTAATTCCGCTCTTTGATTGGATTGACCGGAATCAAATTGATATGATATCCCTTCCCGGAAAGCAGCCCGGAAAGCCGTCTGGCTGACTCCAAACTGTCATTTTCTCCGGCAATCAAACTGTATTCAAACGATATCCGGCGTCCGGTCTTTTTAAAGTACCGATCGCAGGCAGCCAACAATTCTGAAATCCGGTACTGATTTGCCACCGGCATCAGACGCCGCCGCTCCTCGTCCTCAGAAGCATGAAGGGAGATCGCCAGAGTAATCTGCAGCCCTTCTTCTGCCAGCCGATCGATCTGTTCGATTAGCCCACAGGTCGAAACCGTGATACTTCTCTGGCTGATATGTAAGCCCTCTTCTGCGGTCAGCAGCCGGATAAACCGAAGCAGGTTGTCATAATTATCTAACGGCTCTCCCGTTCCCATCACGACTACATGAGATACCCGTTCCCCGGAAGACTGCGAAATACGATAGATCTGATCTAGCATTTCCGATGCCGTCAAATCCCGTACCCGTCCGCCTAACGTCGAGGCGCAGAAACGGCAGCCCATCCTGCAGCCTACCTGGGAAGAAATACAGACCGAATTTCCATGATGGTACTTCATCCAGACACTTTCTATCACATGCCCGTCCTCCAAACGAAACAGATATTTGGCAGTCTGCCCGTCTGCAGAGGTCAGACAGGACACCGGAACCAACGTCCGCAGCGTACTCTTTTCTTCTAACTCCTCCCGCAGGCGCTTTGGCATGTTATCCATCTGTTCAAAACGCTCTGCCAGCCGTCGATGTATCCAGTCATAAAGCTGACCGCCCCGATAAGCCGGATAACCCAGTTCTTTTATATAAAGCGTCAGCTCTTCTTTCGTCATGGATTTGATATCCGCTTTCATCTTGATCTGCCCTCCTTCCTAAACGTTTGTAACGCTAACTTATCCATCTGACCGTCTGCGAAATTTGGCAATAAAGAAGCCGTCTGTCGGATAGATCCCTGGGCAGAGCTGAATATATCCCTTCTGCCCTTCTGCTACAAGCCGCAGCGCGGCTTCCTTGTCTGCAGCTTTTATAAGCTGCCTTTCGGTAAAAAGCGGCTCTAAGGAGAAATCCTCCCATTCCCGCTCCATCCAGGTAACATTTTCCTCGTTTTCCTCCGGGCTTATCGTACAGGTACAATAGAGCAGTATTCCGCCTGGCTTTACATACCTTTGCACAACCGACAACATCCGACGCTGTAAAGCAGCCAGTTCTTTTCTGTCTTCCGGTCGTATCCGGTATTTCAAATCGCGTTTCCTTGCCATTACTCCAAGCCCGGAACAAGGCAGATCGGCCAGAACCAGATCGGCTCTGCCTTCCCACGCCGGATCAAACACCAAAGCATCCTGACGCTCTACTGTCAGATTCGGACACCCGCATCGTCTGGCATTTTCCCGGATCCAATCCGTCTTCTGTTCAGAAATATCTCTGGCTGTTACCTGTGCATATTCGCCTGCCATTCCTGCCAACAGCAAACTTTTTCCTCCTGGCGCAGCACAGACATCCAATATCTGAACATGCTCTGACGGCTGGAAACCGTCTGCCGCTCTGTCCTGCCTTTTTTCTGATATCCCGGCAGCCAGAACAGCCAGCATTGAGCTTTCATCCTGTACCTGAAAGCGTCCCTCCCGAAAGCTTGGCAGTCCGTTCAGGTAATCATATCCGGAAAGCTCCAACGCCCAGTCCAGAAGCTTTCCAGGTCTTACCTGGACGCCCTCTTCTTCCAGCCGCTTCCAAAGCTCCTTTGTATCCGTATTCCAGAGGTTGGCATGTACCGTCACCGGGCGTTCGCTAAGCTGAGCTGCCAGCATCCGCTCTGCCTGCTCCTGCCCAAAGCGTTCCTGCCATTCGGATACAATCCATTCTGGCATCGAATACTTCCACGCCAGATAGGCGACTTTTTCCCTGGCAGGATCTGGATAAGGAAGCGTCTCTTTTTCTCTGGCAATCCTTCTTAACACACCGTTGACAAAGCCCTTTAGCGCCGAAAAGCCTCTTTTTTCTGCCAGCTTAACCGCCTCATTGCAGGCAGCGGAATCCGGCACCTGATCCATATAGAGGATCTGATAAACTCCTATCCGCAGCAAAGTTCGGATCAGCGGCTTTTGCTTGGCTACCGGTTTCCCTTTACAGTATACGTTTAACTCCCAGTCAATTTGATATCGGTATTCTAACGTTCCTTCAAATAATCGGGTCAGAAAACTCCTGGAAACTTTTGGAAGATACTGATATTTCATCAGAGTATCCCGCAGCACCTGATGACTGAGCTTTCCCTCTTCTACGGCTAAGAGCATATCCAGTACAATTTCCCGTTCGTTAATATGAAACGGCTTTTTCTTAGTCGTCACGGCGGTTTCCTCCAAATAAAATCAAGAGACGCAACAGTTGCAATACCATACCTGCCGCGGCTGCCACATACGTCAGAGCGGCGGCACGCAGCACTTTTTTAGTCGAGGAAACCTCGTCATTTCCCAATATTCCATTGTCTTCCAATGCTCTTGCTCCTCTGAAAGAAGCGTTAAACTCCACCGGAAGCGTTACTAACTGAAAAGCAACTGCCAGGGAAAACATCACAATTCCTATCGTAATCAAGGTCTGTGAATATCCCATCAGAACGCCTACTAAAATCACCGGCCAGGACAAGGTTGAACCAATGTTTGCCGCCGGCACCAAAGCGGAGCGCAGAGACAGCGGAGCGTATTTTTTATCATGCTGAATAGCATGTCCGCATTCATGCGCCGCCACTCCTACCGCCGCTACGGAATTGCTGCCAAACACACTGTCTGATAGCCGCAGTACCTTATTGCGCGGATCGTAATGATCCGTCAAGTTTCCGCTGATATGCTCAATCCGCACATCATAAATTCCCGCTCCGTGTAAAATCCTCTCTGCTGTCTGAGCCCCGGTCATTCCGCTTCTGCTTCGTACGGAAGAATAACGGGCATAGACAGATTTTAAATAAGCGGACGCTGCCAGAGAAAGCACCACTCCTGCCAGCACCAACAAATACGTCGGATCAAAAAAACCATAATACGGCATAGATATCCCTTCCTTTCTCTAGCCTAATTGCTGTCCTTCTTTTAACGAACAGCCCCGCAGGAAATCGCCTGCTTTCATTCTCTTTTTCCCGGCTAACTGTACTTCTTTTACTAAGAGAGTTCCCTCCTTGCACGCAATGGCAAAACTGTTCTTGTTTACCGAAACCACCGTTCCCGGCAAGACGTCTCTCTTTTCTTCTCCTTCCGGCTCTGCCACATCCGCTTCCCAGATTTTTAAGGCTTTGCCCTCTAAAAAAGTATATGCAGTTGGCCATGGGTTTAAACCGCGGATCAGACGTTCTAATTCTACCGCCGAACGGGAAAAATCCAGTTCTCCCATCTCTTTTTTTAACATAGCCGCGTAAGCAGTCGTAGATTCTCCCTGTTTTACCGGCTGCAGCGTCCCCTCTTCTATCTGATGAAGCGTCTCTAACAATGCTTCCGCTCCCAGTGTGGCAAGTTTTTCAAAAAGACTTCCCCCGGTTTCGTCCGGATCCAGTTCCAGCTCCTTTCTTACCAGCATATCACCGGTATCTATCCCTGCATCCATCTGCATCGTCGTAACGCCGCTTGTTTTTTCCCCGTTGATCACTGCCCATTGGATAGGGGCGGCTCCCCGGTAGCTTGGCAGCAGGGAACCATGGACGTTGATACAGCCGTATTTTGGTATATCCAACAATGCCTGCGGCAAAATCTGACCAAAGGCGACTACCACTATTACATCCGGCTGCAAGGTTTTTAATGTCTCTAAAAAACTTTCTGCCCGTACCCGCTTGGGCTGATATACCGGAATGTCATAGCAAAGCGCCGTCTCCTTAACCGGAGAACAAGCCGGCTTCCCGCTTCTGCCGCGAGGCTTATCCGGCTGCGTAACCACGGCAATCACCTCATACCGGCTGTTTCCTGTAGACGGATCCGTCTCTGCCAGCGCCTTTAAACACGGCACCGCAAAATCCGGCGTTCCCATAAATACTACTTTCATTCCTGTTCCTCCGCTTCGTTATCATAAAGCGGGCCTTCTACCTTTTCGACATACAAATGCCCCTCCAGATGATCGATCTCATGCAGGAGCGCCCGTGCCAACAGCCCTTCCCCTTCTACAAAGATTTCCTCCATTCCCTCGTCTAATGCCTTTACTTTGGCATAATTCGGTCTTGTCACCTGCCCGTTTTTCCCCGGTACGGAAAGACATCCCTCTCCTCCTGTCTGCTCTCCGGAAGTCTCTAGGATCTCCGGATTGATCAGGATAATCGGTTCGTCTCCTTCCTCGGATACGTCGATTACGACGATCCGCTTTAAGACTCCGACCTGTGGAGCGGCGAGACCGACTCCGTTCGCCTCGTACATCGTATCTAACATATCTTCTATTAACTCCTCTAGCTTCGGAGTCATTTCCGTTACAGGCTTTGCTTTTTTGGTTAAAATTTCATCTCCGATGATACGGATTGTTCTTAACGCCATTGTTATATCCTCCTTCTATCTTGTTTTCCAAACGATTTTCCTAATAACTGCCTGAAGGGTTAAAATCAAACTGCAGGCGGCAGGTTCGGTACTGCGGGTTTTCCCGCCCTTCCTCTTCTAAACGGTTTTTGCAAAACACCAGCTTTTCATATGATGCTGATTTTAAGTACAGCACATAGCGGTAGATATCTTTGATCTTTCCGATTCCCGCTCTTACCGGACTGCCGATCCGCACTTCCTCCGGTGTCCCTAAAAAGCTCCGCAGCGCCATGGCAGTCTGTTCTACTTCCTCTTCTTTTTTTCCGGTAAACAGAACTGCCAGAATATGGATCACCGGCGGATAGGAACCAAGCGTCCGAAACAGCAGCTCCTGCTCATAAAAGCTGTCATAGTCTCCTTTGGCAGCCGCGCGGATACTATAATGATCCGGATGATAAGTCTGAATCACCACCGTCCCAGGAAAACGACCGCGACCGGCGCGACCGGAAGCCTGCACCAGCAGCTCAAACGTCTTTTCCGCTGCCATATAATCATTGGCATACAGCGACATATCTGCTGCCAGAATCCCGACCAACGTCACCCGCTCATAATCATGTCCTTTGACGATCATCTGCGTCCCGACAAGGATATCTGCCTGACCTTTTGCAAAGGCTTCCAGAATTTTCCCATGCCCTTCCTTGCCGGAGGTCGTATCCGCATCCATCCGCAGCACCCGCGCATTCGGAAATTCCTTTTTTGCCAATTCCTCTACCTTCTGCGTCCCGATACCAAAGGAAGCGATATACGGCGAGCTGCATTCCGGGCATTGCTCTGGCATCTGCTCTTCATAGCCACAGTAATGACATGTCAGCCGTCCCTCTTTATGGTAAGTCAGGGAAACTTCACAGTGTGGGCATTTCATCACATGCCCGCAGCTCCGGCAGGAAACAAAACCTGCGTAGCCCCGTCGGTTTAAAAACAACATCACTTGTTGTTTCTGTTCCAGGCGGTCCGCTATCTGACGCTTTAACTCCTCACTGAAAATCGAACGGTTTTTCTGCTTGATCTCTTCCCGCAGATCCACGACATGGACTTCGGGAAGCTGTCCGGCTCCCGCCCGTTTGCTCAGCCGATAGCCCTTACATTTCCCCTGCTCTGCCATCCGGGTTGCGGTCAGACTAGGCGTCGCAGAACCCAGTACCACGCTGGCGGAGAGCATTGACGCCCGCTTTAGTGCTACTTCTCTGGCATGGAATTTCGGCGCCTTTTCGCTTTTATAGCTGCCCTCATGCTCCTCGTCTAACACAATCAGCCCCAGCCTCGGAAAAGGCGTAAACAACGCCGAACGCGGTCCAATCACAATATCCGTATCCCCCTGCTTGGCTCGTAAGTACTGATCGTAACGCTCTCCGGCTGACATTCTGGAATGAAGAATAGACACCCGACTTCCAAACCGCCGCTGAAAACGATCGACAATCTGATACGTAAGGGCAATCTCCGGAATCAGGAAAATCACCTGCTTCCCTTCTGCCAGTACCGTATCAATCATCGCCATATAGACTTCTGTTTTACCGCTTCCGGTAATACCGTGCAGCAAATACGGTCTGCGGATGCCGGAACGATATTCCTGCGCGAAATCTTCTGCCACTGCCCGTTGCTCCTCGTTTAACACAATCGTCGGAGCTTCTTTCTGCGCGCTTTTTAAAGGAGTCCGGTAAACGGTTCGGCTCTCTATGGCAATCACGCCGTCCTTCTCCAAAGAACGGAGCGTAGCCGCCGTCAGCCGGAGCTTCCCCGTCGCCACCTCATAACGGATTGCCGGCGTATCCGTCGGGCTATCTGCTATATGAAGCAGCTCTGCTAACAGCCGTTCCTTTGCCTGATACTTTTTTCGCTGGTATTCGGCTAAAAGCTGCCTGGCAGCTTCTTTTTCACAAGTCAGGCGGATCGAACGCTCTACCTTCTGCCTGACTGCACGGCTGACCGGAAGCACGGTTCGCAGAGCCTCGTTCATCGTTCCCCCGAAATTTTCTCGTATCCAGGCGGCTAACTGAATCAAATGCGATTCTAAAACCAACGATTTGTCCGCGATTCCGGCGATTTCTTTTATCCGCTCCGGCGGGCATTTACATTCCTTCGACAGCCCTGTTACAAAACCTCTGATCCGGCGGTTTCCTTTGCCGAATGGAATGTATACCTCGCTCCCTATCTGAATACTCTCCCCCTCTTTGCCTTCGGGGATCCGATACTGATAGGTTTTATCCAGCTTATCAAAGGTAATGTCAACAATTACATCTGCATATTTCACCAGCATGTCTCCTTCACCAAGTAAGGCTCATCCAAATTCCCTTTAGATGAGCCTTCTGTTTTATTTGACCGGCACCAGCTATCCCCAGTTATCCCAGCCGTTTCCCTGTTCTAACGGCTGCCGGTATGGCTTCTGGCTGTAATACAGCTTGGCTTTTAACGCCAAAAACAACTCTACATACGTAGCTTCCATATAAGGCTCTACAAACAGCACGCCAATCCCGCAAGCCATCACTCCCAGAAAGAGCCAGCCGAAAAAAGACAGCTCCAGTACAAAAATATTCCATTTTTCTCCCTCTGTCATCTCCCAGGTCAGACGAAATACCTGCCTGGAATCCAACGTCGGGTCCTCCGCCAGCAAATAAGGAATCATACTGTATTCATAGGATTTGATGATCCCCGGTACCACAAACAGCAGCGACCACAAAAACAAATAAAGATTCCTTAAAAACATCACCTTTACTACGTTTAAGTAATGCCCTCTGCGAAATGCAAAAAACATTTCCTGGACATCGGTTTTCCTCTCGCCGCTCTGCAGAAAGAAACGCTTTAGTCCCACTAAAAGCGGATTGACCAGAAAAACCATAGCCAGTACCGCAAGCGCAGCTAACACTATAAGCAACACGATCAACAGGATCAAAAAAGTATCCGCCACCTGATAGGTATACTCAAACGCCGGATCCTTTTGCTCTTGTAACGTGCTAAAACTGCCGGTAAAGGAATAGGTCAGTCTGCCTCCTGCTCCGCCGATAAAGGAATAAATCAGAACCGCCACCAGCCCACTCCAGTAATAGACACGAAGCTTTTCCTTGGCATTTGTTTTTAACAGTTCCCGTGTCCACATATCTCTCACCTCTGCTTTTTCTGCCTGCTAAATCTGCAAACACCCTACTTATGCGACAGCACTCCAATCTTATTGAGCGGCCACATCCGCACCCAGGCGCGTCCCATAATGGCGTCCCGCTTTACGTTTTCCACTCTTTCGTCTCGACTGTCCATACTGTTGTTCCGGTTATCCCCCAGAACAAAATATTCGTCCTTTCCCAGCGTAACCGGCTCCTCTGCCAGACCGGGGTCTTCTATCGGCTGACTGCCATAATCTTCTTCTAACAGTTCGCCGTCGATATAAATATCCGAATCGACAATTTGCACGGTCTCTCCCGGCAGACCGATAATCCGTTTGATGTAGTAGGTTGTTTTTTCATCCTCGTAAGGGCGAAATACAATAATATCAAACCGCTTAGGATCCCCGAAACGATACGAAATCTTTTCCAAAATCAAATGTTCTCCATGATCTAACGTATCCATCATAGAATGCCCGTCTACTTCTACCTGCTGTACGACATAATGATAGAGAAAAAAAGCGGCGAGTGCCACACCTATCACATAAATAACCATTTCCAGAAACTCCCTAAACAGGTTTTTCGGTTTCTTTTCCGGTGTCTCTTCTTCCTGGCTATCCGGCTTTTCTTCTTGTACCTCTATATCCAAACTGCTGCCTCCTTTTCCTCTTTTACAGACCGTTTATCTGGCTTGTCTGTGACAGGAAAGAACCCCACAACGCGGGGTTCCTCTATGCTCCTTTTTATCTCATTTCGTCCTCTTCCTCATCGTCCCCGCCTACGATTTTGACCTTTCCGCTATAGATCTCTTCTACTGCAGCGGAAAGGGGCTTTGTCTCATGCCCGCCCGCCATAGATTCGGCGCCGGCGATCAGTTGTCTGGCTCTCTTTGCAGTAGCCAGCACGATGGAATAACGACTGTTGACCAGCTTTTCTTCTCCTGGTTCTACCTCGCTGTTTACCGCTTCTATCAAGTCGCTGTAAGATGGATGTAACATATGCAATCAATCTCCCTTTCTATGAATCAATCTTGTGCAAGCTGCTCCTTTAGCCTGCTTATCAGCTCCTGGTTTCTTGCCGTCCGAAGCTTCGCGGTCTGGATTACGCTATGGATCTGCTCTGTGCAGACCGTCAGATCGTCATTGACCACCAAATAGTCATATTGCTCCATATAACGGCCTTCCTCCTTGGCACGCTGCATACGCTCCTCTATGACCTCCATGGTCTCCGTACCACGTCCGATCAGACGCTTTTTTAACTCTGCGATAGAAGGCGGAGCCAAAAACAGCAAAAGGGCATCCGGAAATTGCTGGCGCACCTTCATTGCACCTTGCAGCTCGATTTCTAAAATCACGTCTTTTCCTTCTGCCAGGCATGCTTCTACGTAGGTCTTAGGCGTCCCATAATAATTTCCTACGTATTCCGCCCACTCGATCAGACCGTGCTGCTCTATCATACTCTCAAATTCTTCCCTTGTCAAAAAGAAATATTCCCGTCCATGCTCTTCTCCCTCCCGCTTCTGCCTGGTGGTAGCCGAAACGGACAGGCTGTATTCGTACTCTTCTATCAATTTTTTTACTACGGTTCCTTTTCCTGCCCCGGAAAAACCGGAAATAACAGTGAGGATTCCCTTTTGTCTCATGCTCTATCCTCTCATTCCTTTGTTATGGCTGCTCCGTCCCGCCCGAAGTCAGTACCGTCTGGCAAGGATCGGTATTTAACCTGGCAGCTATCGTATCCGGGAGCAGAGCCGACAGCATCAGATGACCGCTGTCCATCACCAATACCGCCCTGGTTTTTCTGCCGCAGGTTGCGTCAAGCGCCCGCCCGGCATCCTTAGCCGTCTGCACCAGCCGCTTAATCGGCGCCGCCTCCGGGCTGATAATCCCGATAATCCGCTCTGCATTGACTACATTGCCGAACCCTACGTTGATAAATCCACTCATGCCATCACCTTACCATACCCTTTGTCTACTCAATATTCTGAATCTGTTCACGGATTTTTTCAATCTCCGTCTTTAACTCAATCGCCTTATCGGAGAGCGCCAGATCGTTGGATTTAGAAAGGATCGTATTTGCCTCCCGATTCATCTCCTGGGCAATAAAATCTAATTTCCTACCGATCCCTTCCGTCTCTTCTAACACCTGCTCCATACTATGGATATGGCTTTTTAGTCTGACGGTCTCCTCATCTACACAGATTTTATCCGCATAAATCACCAGCTCTGTTGCCAAAATGCCCGGATCTAACTGGGTTTCTCCTAACAACTCCGCTACCTTTGCCGTCAGCCTCTCACGGTATTCCTCTACAATCTGCGGAAAGCGGGTCTCCACATAGTCTACACAGGCAGACATCCGGGAAAGCTTTGCCAGTAAATCCTGCTTTAAATGCTCCCCTTCTGCCAGACGCGCCGCTATAAAACGCTCTATGGCTCCTAAGATCGCCTGTTCTAAGCCATCCCAGACCTCGGTCTCGTTCTCCGTCCGCTCCTCTAGGGTAAATACCTCCGGATAATGGGACAGCACGACCAGACTGACATCATTTTCCAGTCCTAAATCCTCGCTCATCCGGCAGAGATTCTCATAATACTCCCTTGCCACTTCCGGATGATAGCGGACGCCAAGCAGCTCCTCCCGTTCGTCCTCATAGGTTATATAGATGTCTACCTTTCCCCGTACTATATGTCTTTTTAACAGGTTTCGGACAGCCACCTCAAAAAAATTCAGTTTCTTCGGGAGTTTTACCGAAAGATCCAGATATCGATGGTTGACGGATTTGATCTCCACCGTATAGTGTCTTGTCCCTTCTGTCAGCTCAAAACGCCCAAAGCCGGTCATGCTCTTTATCATTGTATCACATACTTTCTGTCTGCTGCCCCGCTAGTTACAAGTTCCCTTATCTTATTCATTATAGTAAACTCTTGCAGATTCGTCAAGGATAAACTATAATAAAACCTGAGAATGTGAAAATGGAGGTTTTATTATGGCATTTGATGGTTTTCTTGTAGCAGGGCTGGTACAGGAATTAAATACCGTGCTGACAGGAGGGCGTATCCAAAAGATCGCTCAGCCGGAACGGGACGCCCTGCTGCTGACGATAAAAAACAACGGTTCACAGCATCGGCTTCTGCTTTCTGCCAGCGCAAGCCTGCCCTTACTCTATCTGACAAAGGACAATCGCCCCGCTCCGGCTACGGCGCCAGGTTTTTGTATGCTGCTGCGAAAGCATCTGGGCAGCGCCCGGATTCTGTCTATCACCCAGCCCGGTCTGGAACGGATCGTCCGTTTTGAGCTGGAACATTTAAACGAATTGGGGGACGTCTGCCGAAAGCATCTGATCTTAGAGCTGATGGGAAAGCACAGTAACTTGATTTTCTGTGATGAAAACGACTGTATTTTGGATTCTATCAAGCATATTTCCGGGCTGGTCAGTTCGGTACGGGAGGTACTGCCCGGACGCCGTTACTTTATTCCGGCACAGGAAAACCGGCTTAATCCCTATACGCTGACCGAAGAACAGTTTTTCACGCAGATTGCCTCAAGACCGCTTTCCTGCTGTAAGGCGCTCTACCAATCCCTGACAGGCTTTTCCCCTTGTATTGCCAATCATATCTGCCATCAGGCTTCTTTAGATGCCGACGCGCCGATCGCTTCTCTGACGGAAGGAGAACGGCTCCATCTCTACCGGAACTTAGAGCGGTTGCTTGCCGATCTGCGGGAAGGACAATTTGCCCCTGCTATCTATTACGATGGTCAGGAGCCTGTGGAGTTTTCTGCCATGCCGCTTTCCCTTTATCCTGATTTTACGGAAGTTTCTTACGATTCGATTTCCCTTCTTTTAGAAGACTACTATGGCGCTAAGGAAAAGCTGACTAGAATCCGACAGAAATCTTCGGATCTTAGACGAGTATTAGCAAGCGCTCTTGAGCGAAACCGTAAAAAGGCAGATTTACAGGAAAAACAACTAAAAGATACCGAAAAGCGGGACAAATATAAAGTATATGGAGAATTGATTACCACCTACGGCTACCAGGTCGAACAGGGAGTTCCCTCTATGACCGTTTTAAATTATTACGATAATCAGGAATTGACGATTCCGCTCGATCCGGAACTGCCGGTGATGGACAATGCCAAAAAATACTTTGACCGCTACAGTAAGCTCAAACGAACCTGCGAGGCTGTGACCAAACAGCTTGCCGAAACAAGGGAAGAAATCGCCCATCTTGAATCAATCGGCAACAGTTTAGAAATCGCTGCCAGGGAAGAGGATTTGGCACAGATTAAAGCAGAACTGACGGATTACGGTTATCTGCGCTACAAAGGACCCTACGGTAAAAAACAGAAAAAAGCCCGGATCAGCAGCCGCCCGTTCCACTATCTTTCTCAGGACGGGTATCATCTATATGTCGGAAAAAACAACTATCAAAACGATGAACTGACCTTTCAGTTTGCTTCCGGCGGAGACTGGTGGTTCCATGCCAAAGGAATCGCCGGCTCTCACGTGATTCTAAAAACGGACGGCAATCAGACGGCTATCCCGGATCGGGCTTTTGAGGACGCTGCCAGGCTAGCCGCCTATTATTCCAGCGCGAGAACCGGTTCTGCTTCCGATAAAATCGAGGTCGATTACGTCGAAAAAAAGCAGGTAAAAAAACCGTCCGGCGGAAAACCAGGCTTTGTCGTTTATTATACGAATTATTCGATGCTCATTGACACGGATATCAGTGGATTGACGTTATTAGAAGATTAAAAAGAAAGGAAGAACAACGATGATCAAAGCCGACTGCCATCTGCATACCTCTTTTTCCGGCGACAGCAGCACGCCGATGGAACAAATGATTGAGCAGGCAATCCGCTTAGGATTGCCGCGAGTCTGCTTTACCGAGCATCTGGACTGGGACTATCCTGCACCCGATTCCTCAAAGCGTTCACAAGCAGAACTTCCTTTTGCTACCGGAAACGGACCCGAAAATCCGTTTTCCCTTGATCTTTTCGCCTATTATACGCGGCTTGAAGAACTTCAATCCCGCTATCGTAGCCGGATAGACGTACGATTCGGGATTGAGCTTGGCATGATAGACAGCGCCTACGATGTCTATCGCGCCCTTTTAAAAAAATATCCGTTTGATTTTGTGATTGCCTCTTCGCACCTGGTCGATCGCCTTGATCCATATTATCCGGATTTTTGGCAGACTTACGAAACCGAACGCCAGTTCGACGCAGTACGCCACGGAATGGAGCGCTACTTCACCTCTACTTTAAAGCACCTGTCCGCCTTTGACGACTTTGACACCTATGCCCATCTGGATTATATCATTCGCTATGTGCCTGGAAAGCGCAGCTACTCCTATCTTGAATATGCGGATCTTCTGGATGCGATTTTAAAACGGCTGATCGAGATGGACAAGGCATTAGAAGTCAATACCGGCGGCTACAAATACGGGCTTGGCGTTCCAAATCCACAGCCAGAGGTACTGCGGCGTTACCAAGAGCTGGGCGGGGAACGAATCACCATTGGCTCCGACGCCCATGCTCCGGAACATATTGCCTTTGACTTTGCAGTCTGTACGGATCTGCTTACCAGTCTGGGATTTCGCTATTATGCCGTATATAACCATCGCAGCCCGGAAATGTGGAAGCTATAGACGCAGACCACGATAACGGTTGAGGCAGGCAAATATCTCCTGTCTTCTTGGTCTGGCAAGCCCGGAAGGCAGGTAGCTTCCTTCTGCCAAAAACGCCATTCCCTCTTCTTCGGTCAACTGACACAGTTTTTCCACCGTCTCAGCCAGTGTCCGTTTTCCGTCAAACAAATAGCGCTCGGCGTATTTTAGATAATACGAAAGAGCCGTTACCTGTTCGCTGTCTACGATCTGCTCCAAATAACGAACGTCCACGGTTTCACGGTTAATCTGGAAGCCGTCTTTTCCAAGTGTTTTGGTCTTTATCCGCTCTCCCTTTGCAAACTCCCGTCCGGCATGCGGAGCGCGCGCAAAGCATGGAGTCTTTATAGCGGCGTTCTCTAAGCCAAACGACAGCGACGCCCCTCCGTCTCCAAAGTGGGCTGCCTCTGCTTTTGCCAGCTCCGTAATATCTTTAGGCTCATAATAATCCATCTGAATAATCTGGTCTGCAATGTGAAAATACGATCCGCAGCTTCCCGCTACTAAAATCGTCGAAATTCCATACTCTTGATACAAGTCTTTAGCGCGTTCGATAAAAGGAATAATAGGCTCTTTTTCCCGTTGGATCACCCGCTGCATCAGCTCGTCCCGCACCATAAAATTAGTGGCGCTTGTATCCTCGTCAATCAAAAACAAACTCGTACCCGTTTCCATCGCCTCTACCATATTGGCAGCCTGAGAAGTGCTGCCGCTGGCGTCCTCGGTGTAAAATGCCTTTGTATCTTTCCGGTTCGGCAGGTTGCGGATAAACAGGGAAATATCTGTTTTTTTAATGCTTCTGCCATCTTCCGCACGGATTTTTACCGCTGTTGCGTCGGTGATAACATATTCTCTCCCGTCTCCGGCAATATGTTCGTATACCCCTTTTTCCAAAGCTTCCAGCAGAGTCGATTTGCCATGATAGCCGCCTCCTACAATCAGGGTAATCCCCTTGGGAATTCCCATTCCGGTCACAGCTCCGGCATGTGGAAGCTGCAGCGTCACCTGCCTCTTTTTGGGAGATACAAACGGTACTGCCTGCTTCATCGGTCGATCCGAGACGCCGGATTCCCGCGGCAGAATCGCTTCGTCTGCCACAAATGCGCAAAGCCCAAGCTTCGGCAGAGCTTCGCGGATCGCATGCTGATCCTCTGCCAGTTCAATAATGCTCTTTACTTGGTGGGCGTCCAGACTGGTATAGTGTAACACCTCTTTTACACAAGCGGGGAAAAGCTCAAATAAAATCCGAATCAGTCCCTCTGAACGAATCGTACGTCCATTAGCCGGAAATCCGACTTCCAGCCGTACCAGGATATCTCCCTCTGCCGCGTCGATCTGACAGGCTGTCCGCTCTAATACCGTCTGCCCGGGACGTGTCATAAACACCAGACCACTTTTCCCGGAACCGGCGCCAAAGCGCCCCTTTTCTATCTTTGCAGAAAACAGTCTGGTCAGATAATCCTGCAGAGCGACCCTAGTATATGCCTCTTTTCGGTATTCTGCCGGAAACCTTGCCCTTTTCCCGCTTACAAACAGGCTAAGCTTAGAAGGCGCCGCAAACGGATCTCCTTGTACATGGTCGATGTTTAAGACAAAGCCCTCAAACTGATAGCTTCCTTTTGTATCTTTATAAGCCGGATAACCCCGGTGATCGATTTCCTGCAATAACTTTTTTAATTGTGCTGCCGTTTTCATGTCCTACCTCCTGTCCAAAACTTCCAAAAATTTCTCTGCCAGTTTTTTTAACTCACTTTCCCGCCCTTTTGTTAAAAACGGACGACCGTCCTGATAGCTCTGCGCGGCTTCCGCAAGAAAAGACAGCTCCTCTGCCGAAAGCAGCTC
Organism: uncultured Lachnospiraceae bacterium; assembly: GCA_910585655.1. Lineage (GTDB taxonomy): Bacteria > Bacillota > Clostridia > Lachnospirales > Lachnospiraceae > MGBC131033. The sequence continues at coordinate 1,885 of CAJUFW010000004.1, read as the reverse complement.
CTTTTCTGACTGGTTTACCTGACGCTTCATCCAGTGTATGCCTTCTGCTTTGGACAATACCAGTCCGTCCTTAACATACGCCAGCACCCGGCAGAGATTACAAATCATATAGACCGGATTTTTTATGATTTCCTCGGCTGCCGAATCAATATCCTCATATAGACTGTCCAAATAGGCTTCCCTTGGAACCTCGCCAAACATCTGCTCTACCGGCTTGCCGCAAAGAGGAATCCCTACCTTTCGGATCACAGTTATATGTGCCGCCAAATCCTTGTCCGTTCCCTTCATACGATCGCAGTACCCTTTTAAATCCTCTTCGCAGCTCTTTTTATGAAGATTGGAATAATGCAGCTCAAAAGGCGTCGGATAACAAAAAGGACGAAGAAAACGCTCTAGTACAAGGCTTAGTTCTAGTCCCTTTGGCGGGCAAAGCTCGTTGATGTCTAGCAACGCTTTTAACAGCCGTTCCTTTTCTGCCTGGGCAGGCGCCGTTTCTGTCACTAACAAAAGGTCAATGTCACTCTTTTCCCATAAAAAGCACCCAAACGCCAGCGAACCATGCACGTATATTCCACAGAGGTTTTCTGCAAGGATTTCCTCTGAAACAGTCTGAATCTTTTCCAATATTTCCCTGACCCGCCTGTCCGAATAAAGGGCAGAGGATGGAATTCTACTTTGTTCCATATTTTATTTTTTACTCCTTTTTCTCTTCTTTTTATCCTTTTTATTATAGCGATAAACAGAGGAATTTTCAACTACTACTTGCATTGCCCCTGAAAATGCCGTATACTCAACATGAATATTTTCATGAGGGGATTGATTTGTATGAAACAAGAAATTTTTCCAGCCGATTACCGTCCGGTCATGGATATCCGGGAAACGGAGATCGCGATTAAGGCGGTAAAGGATTTTTTTGAACGGGAGCTGGCAAAGCAGCTCAATCTGACTCGTGTTTCCGCTCCGCTTTTTGTAGAGCCGGAATCCGGTCTTAACGATAATCTAAATGGCGTAGAGCGTCCGGTTTCTTTTGGAATCAAAGAATTGGCAGATGCGCAAATGGAAATCGTCCATTCTCTTGCCAAATGGAAACGGCTGGCTCTAAAGCGTTACGGCTTTCATTCCGGCGAAGGGTTATATACGGATATGAACGCCATCCGGCGGGATGAAGACACGGACAACATTCATTCTATCTTTGTCGATCAATGGGATTGGGAAAAAATCATCGGCAAGGAAGAACGGAATATGCACACGCTTCGTTCTACGGTACGCCGGGTGTATGAGGCTCTGAAAAATACCGAGGCTTATATTGCCAAAAAATACAACTATATCCATACGATTCTTCCGGAACAGATTTCTTTTCTCTCCTCCCAGGAATTAGAAGATATGTATCCGGATGCTACTCCAAAGGAACGGGAATATCATATCGCCAAGCTAAAAGGCGCCGTATTTATCTCCCAGATCGGCAAAACGCTGCGTTCCGGGCAAAAGCATGACGGACGTGCGCCGGACTACGATGACTGGAACTTAAACGGTGATATCATTGTTTATTATCCGGTGTTGGATATCGCCTTAGAGCTGTCCTCAATGGGCGTGCGGGTAGATGAAAGCAGCTTACTGGAGCAACTGGAGCTGGCAGGCTGCATCGAACGTGGTCAGCTTCCTTTTCAAAAATCCCTCCTGGCAGGGGAGCTTCCTTATACTATCGGCGGCGGCATCGGTCAGTCCCGTATCTGTATGTTTTTCCTGCGGAAAGCCCATATCGGAGAAGTACAGGCGTCTGTCTGGACGGAGGAAACACACGAACATGCGCAAAATGCCGGAATTCTGTTATTATAGCTTGTCCGCTCTCGGTTCCCACTTGTCTATCTGCCCGGCAGAACACTTT
>CAJUFW010000003.1:49610-49952 GCA_910585655.1 uncultured Lachnospiraceae bacterium | reverse complement strand
CTCCTACCCGATTATGATAGGAAAGTTCTCCGGGCAGGATGCACGAAGACAAAGCAGTATTTTCAAGATTTCTGTCGGAAAATATTGGAAGTATTCTACTTGGTTTTGACAAATAATTCCATATCGTTTTGCTATACTAAGGGAGAAGGAAGGGGATAACCTGTTATGTACATAGAAGTCTATGTGGATATTCTATTCCTGATCTGCCTGGTGCCGGAGCTGCTTAGTTTATGGTTGTTAGGCTGCCTGGAACATAGTTGGGAAGAAGGCAAGTATCGTCGTTCTGACAACCGGAAAATCCGCAAAATTTGGATTTTTTGGCATCTGCTGTGGATAAGCAGC
>CAJUFW010000003.1:41409-49600 GCA_910585655.1 uncultured Lachnospiraceae bacterium | reverse complement strand
CGGGCTTTCTGTGACCGCGGCGATCCTGCTGCGGCAGATTGGTTTTTGGGGGTTGCTGGCGGTAGATTTCTTGCTACAGCTTTTCGCATTCCGTTTGTTGTTCGGCAGGCAGAGCTTGAGACGGAAGGTAACGCTTTGGGGGCTGCAAAAGCTGTTTTTTCTTGTATTGGGCGGACTGTTTGAGGCAGGTTGGAAGCGGGGAAGGATAAGCGCGGGATCTCTTTTTGCAGGATTTGTAGGCGGAGGTGTTTTTTTTTATGCTTTCCTCCGCTTTCTGCAAAGAAAAAAACAGTTGGAACGGCTGCTTTATTCGGCAGAGCTGTATTGGCAGGGAAAAAGCTGTCGTTGTCTGGCGCTTTTGGATACAGGAAACCAATTATATTATGGAACGTCTCCGGTTTTGCTTCTTTCTCCGGAACTGGCAGAGGAGCTTAATTTTTGCTGGCAGGAGCCAACAGAAGACTATCGGTTGATTCCTTATACTTCCGTAGGCTGCCCGTCCGGGCTTCTGCACGGTTTTGTCTGTGACAAGATCGTGATTTGGGCGGCAAAGGAGCCGGGAAGAGAGCAGATAGCTTCCTATGAACAGGTGGTGGTAGGAGTGGCGGAATGTCCGCTTTCCGGTACAGGAGAATATCAAATGCTGCTGCATCCCGCCCTTTTATAAAGCAAAGGCATACAAAAGAAAAATCCGAAAGGAATCTAAATCAAACTGGCATTTCACAATATATAGAAAATGGGGGAAGACATATGCTATTACGGATATCCGTACCAAATCGATTTCAAGTCCGAGTGATACCAAGCTTTAAGGAGCTGTTTTTCCGTCCGGCTCCCGACATCCACTATATTGGCGGAGCGGAAATCCTTCCTCCGCCCCTTCCGGCGGAGCTGGAGGCAAAAATGATTGCAGGGTTGGGAAAGGAGAACGATGAGGAGAGCAGAAAGAAGCTGGTCGAACATAATTTAAGGCTGGTCGTTTACATAGCCAAAAAATTTGACAATACCGGAATTGGGGTGGAGGACTTAATTTCAATAGGTACGATTGGGCTGATTAAGGCGATTCAGACGTTTAATCCGGAAAAAAATATCAAGCTGGCGACATACGCTTCACGGTGTATCGAAAATGAAATTCTGATGTTTTTAAGAAGGAACAATAAGACCAAGCTGGAGGTGTCTATTGACGAGCCGTTAAACGTGGATTGGGACGGAAACGAGCTGCTGCTTTCGGATATTTTGGGGACGGATGAGGACGAGATTTATCAGCATTTGGAGGATGAGGTCGATCGGGAGCTGTTAGGGCGCGCGTTGGCAAGGCTCAGCTCCAGAGAGAGAACGATTATTCAGCTTCGCTTTGGCATCAATACCAAGGACGGAGTAGAAAGGACGCAAAAGGAAGTCGCGGATTTGCTTGGGATTTCCCAGTCTTATATTTCGCGTCTGGAAAAAAAGATTATGAAACGGCTGAGAAAAGATATCATGCGCTGGGAGGGGATTTGATCTTTTTGATTTTTGGGAAAGCCTGTTCTGCCAGAACCGGGTTAGCGGTCTGACAGATAGGCTTTCATTGTTTTTAAGGCGTTTTTTTCCAGTCTGGATACCTGCGCCTGAGAAATGTGGATTTCCTTGGCGACCTCCATCTGTGTTTTTCCTTCAAAAAAACGCATAGAGAGGATTTTTCGTTCCCGCTGGTCAAGTTTGTTCATTGCTTCGTTTAAGGAAATGCTTTCGATCCAATGTTCCTCCCTGTTTTTTGTATCGCTGATCTGATCCATGATGTAAAGGGTGTCCCCGCTTTCGGAATAAACAGGCTCATAGAGGGAGACCGGAGTTTGGATCGCGTCCAGGGCGGCTACGATATCGTCTTTTGGAATCCCGATTTCCTCGGAGATTTCCATAATCGTCGGCTCCCGATTCATTTTTTTCATCAGAGCTTCCTTGGTATAGATCGCCTTATAGGCGGTATCTTTTAGGGAACGGGAGACACGGATGCTGTTGTTGTCCCGGAGAAAACGGCGGATTTCTCCTATGATCATCGGTACGGCATAAGTCGAAAACTGGACGTTTTGCGTGACGTCAAAATTGTCGATCGCTTTCATCAGCCCGATACAGCCGATTTGAAACAGATCGTCTACGTTTTCGTTGCTGCCGGAAAAACGCTGGATGATGCTTAGGACAAGACGAAGATTTCCTTTGATGTACTCTTCGCGGGCTTCTTTGTCGCCCTGCTGGATACGATCAAATAACTCCTCCTTTTCGCGGCTGGTAAGGAGAGGGAGCTTTGCTGTATTGACGCCGCAGATTTCTACTTTAAAAAGAGCCATTCTTAACTAACCTCCGTCCAATGTTGAAGTTCTTTAGAACTGTTTTTAGGGAACGGCGTAGCCGTGTGAATCGGCTATGCGTTTGGTTCTTTTATAAGAATGTGCTTTTTAAAATAAAATTATACCAGCCAGAAAAAAAGAAGGAGTGGAAATATTTAGTTATCCAGGAACTTTTTTAATTCGTCCATAAACGTATTGATATCTTTAAATTCCCGATAAACAGAGGCAAAACGAACGTAGGCTACCGGATCGAGATTTTTCAGCCGGTCGATGATGATTTCTCCGATGGTGCTGCTTGGAACTTCGCTGACCTCCAGGTTAAAAATCGTATTTTCTACCTCGTCTACCAGGGCGCCTATCTGATCGACGGAAATAGGTCGTTTATGGCAGGAACGAAAGATACCGGATTCGATCTTAGAACGGTCATAAGGTTCTCTCCCTAGATCTTTTTTGATTACGACAAGGGGAATTGTCTCTACCTTTTCGTAGGTGGTAAAGCGTTTGCTGCAAAAGTCGCACTGACGGCGCCTGCGGATCGAATAGCTATCCTCCGCCGGACGGGAATCAATGACTCGGGTGTTTTCTTTTCCGCAAAAAGGACATTTCATTGGTAGGAACCTCCTTCTGGATAGTTGAGTTTTCCTCATAATCTGTTAGACATCATACTACAACTGTACAAGAATGTCAAATAAAGGGGAAAAAAGAAGGCGGAGGGCGCCGCATCAGTTTCGGATTTCATCGGTTTTGACGTCTACAAGGATAATATCACAGCCGATTTGGCAAATACAGCGGCAGGGAATGATGTATTCATAATCACAGCCAAGCAGCCCGAAACATTTGCATGGTCCTGGGACGATCAGGCTTAAAATACAGCAAGTTTTTTCATCGAAAATCAGGTCGCAGACATGCCCTAGGCGTTCACAGTCCCGGACGTTAATGACCTCTTTGTCGCGTAGCTCTGACAGACGCATAGGAACCTCCTTTAGCACTCTTATGATTATAGTATGCAGGGATTGTATTTTTGGTGAAGCTATGTTATAATAACAGGAAGGATTTGTATGATTTTGGATATTGCAGAAGAAGATTATGGTTCATTGTATTCATAGCGTGGCGTTATACGGGATGGACGGAATACCGGTTGGTGTAGAAGCGGACGTGCGGAACGGCTTTCCGGCGTTTGAGATGCTAGGCGATCTGTCCGGTCAGGTAAAAGAGGCAGGAGGACGGGTGCGATCCGCCCTTTATAATTCCGGTTATCCGATGAAGCCACAGCGTATTTGTATCAATTTATCGCCGGCAAATGTCAGAAAGGAGGGGAACGCCTTTGATCTGCCGATTGCCGTAGCGATTCTATCCTCTATGATTTCCCTTTCCCCAAAAAAACTGGCGCAGACGATGTTGGCAGGAGAGCTTGGCTTAGACGGAAGCGTAAAGCGGGTTCCCGGTATCCTGCCGATGGTTTGTGCCGCTCGTGCCGCCGGATGGAGGTACTGTATCATTCCGAAGGAGAATGTAAAAGAGGCATCCGTATTGCCGGATATAGGAATTATCGGTGTCGGATCGTTACAGGAGGCGGCAGAACTGCTTGCGGAAAAAGAAACCGGAGTCTTTTTTGCTGCCGAAAAGAAAACGAGACAGCAAAGCGATACAAAAGAAGCAGAAAAAGAGCGAAAAAAAAGAGAGGAAGCAGAGTGGGCGGATTTTGCGGATGTGGCAGGGCAGCAGGGCATAAAGCGTGCTATTGAGGTAGCCGTCAGCGGCAGGCATAATCTTTTGATGATTGGAAACGCCGGCTGCGGGAAAACGATGTTGGCAAACTGTATTCCAGGGATTCTTCCGCCGATAAGCGGCAAGGAGCAGCTAGAACTGTCCCGTCTTTACAGCGCCGCAGGGCTTTTAAACGAAGAACAGTATTTGGTATGGGAGCGTCCCTTTCGATCTCCGCACCATAGTATCAGCAAGGCGGCGATGGCAGGAGGCGGACGGATTCCGCGAGCTGGGGAAATCAGCCTTGCGCATCAGGGAGTGCTGTTTTTGGACGAACTGGCTGAGTTTCGTCCGGAGACGGTAGAAATGCTGCGCCAGCCGTTAGAGGAACAGCAGATCACCTTATCGCGCGCTTATGGAACGGTGACGTATCCAGCCGATTTTTTAATGATAGCGGCGATGAATCCCTGCCGCTGCGGGTACTATCCGGATCGGAGCCGCTGCCGCTGCAACGAAGCGGAAGTAAGGCGGTATTTAAACCGGATCAGCACCCCTTTGCTGGAGCGGATGGATTTGGTTGCTTCGGTAGAGCCTGTTTCCTGGACGGAAATCGGCGGCGCAGCCTCTAAAACGTCTGCGGAGTCTTCCGAGACGATCCGAACGCGGGTCATACGTACTTGGCAGATCCAAAAGGAACGCTTTGAGGAAGAAGGGATTGCGTATAACAGCCGGATGAATCGGAGACAGGTAGAACGCTACTGTCCGTTGGGAAGGGCAGAAACAAAGCTATTAGAGGAAGCCTTTGCCTGCTTTGGCATAAGTGCGAGAGTTTATCATAGAATATTGAAGATAGCCCGTACCATTGCCGATATGGAGGAAAGCAGACAGATTAGGGAAGAACATCTAAGCGAAGCAATCCATTATCGGGGAGTGGTGAAACAGTTTTGGGAATAAAGAAAACAGAAATACAGGAAAAAAGACTATATTGGCTGTGGCTGGCAGAGAGCGGGCTACGGAACAGACGGGCGGCGTTGCTGCGTCAATATGGAACGATAGAGGAGATTTACCGCGCTTATGTACTGGATCGGGAGGTATCCGAAGAAGGGCTGTGGCTGCCGGACAAAGAGGAGCTTTTAGAACGGCTAAGTCGTTATGAACAAAAAGGGATTTTCTTTTGCTGCTGCGAGGAGGAGGGGTATCCAGTCTGTTTAAAGGAGATTTATTCACCGCCGGGCGGGTTGTATTACCGGGGACGGTTGCCGGAGCCTGCAGGTGATCTAAGTCGCCGTCTTGCGGTAGTCGGCGCAAGAGCCTGTTCGGAGCGGGGAAGGGCGTTTGCCAGGCGAATAGGACGCGAACTGGCAGAAGCCGGAGCCGGTGTCGTCAGCGGGTTGGCGCTAGGAATCGACGGAGCGGCTCTGCAGGGAGCCGTAGAAGCAGGAGGAGATGTATATGGGGTACTGGGCTGTGGAGTAGACGTCTGCTACCCAAAGGAAAACAGCCGCTTGTTCGGGCAGGTATCAGAGCGTGGCGGAATCTTGTCGGAATATCCGCCGGGGACGTCGCCGCTGCCTGCCTATTTTCCGCAGCGGAACCGAATCATCAGCGGGCTTTCGGACGGAGTTTTGGTGATAGAGGCGCGAAAACGCAGCGGTTCTCTGATTACGGCAGAGTTTGGCTTAGAGCAGGGGCGCAACATTTATGCGGTTCCAGGACGCCCCGAAGATGCTTTAAGTGAGGGCTGTCATCATCTGATTCAAAACGGCGCCAAGCTGGTGACGGGCGTAGAGGATATCCTTTCGGATTATGATTTTGAAGTGGGTGTTCGCTTAGATTCCGGACAGGTTCCGAAAATTTTACTTGAAACCACTGAGAAAATAGTGTATGCTTGTTTACGTTTGGAACCTAAGCACCTCGGTCAAATCCAGCGGGAAAGCGGTCTGGAATGGCAGGAGGTTTTCAATATTTTATTAAAGCTGGAATTAAAGGGCTGCGCCAGGCAGGTCAGTATGGACTGCTATGTGGCGATATAGACCTCGCTTTTAATGCAAGGCAGGGCGGCGGATAAAAGATGCCGTAACGGAAAATGAATGGAAAGTGGCAGGAGGAATGGAAATGCCGAAGTATTTGGTAATCGTAGAGTCGCCGGCAAAGGCAAAGACAATCAAGAAGTTTCTGGGAAGTAATTATGAGGTGCTTGCCTCAAACGGGCATGTACGGGATTTGCCGAAAAGTCAGATGGGGGTAGATCCCAGCCAGGATTTTGAACCGAAGTATATCACGATCCGGGGAAAGGGAGAGCTGTTGGCGAAGCTGCGGAAGGAGACAAAGAAAGCAGATAAGGTTTATCTGGCGACGGACCCGGATCGGGAGGGAGAAGCGATTTCCTGGCATCTGTCTCAGGCGCTGAAGTTAGAGGAGAGCCGATATGCAAGGATTACCTTTAACGAGATTACAAAAAACGCGATTAAGGCTTCTATCAAAAACGCCAGAGAAATTGATATGAACCTGGTAGATTCCCAGCAGGCAAGAAGGATTATGGATCGGATGCTGGGCTATAGCATCAGCCCTTTGCTTTGGACGAAGGTCAAGCGGGGGCTTTCTGCCGGACGGGTGCAGTCGGTAGCGTTGCGGATCATCTGTGACAGAGAGGAAGAAATAAGCGCCTTTGTTCCGGAGGAATATTGGACGTTAGAGGCGCAGCTTCTGAAAAAGGGAAATAAAAAGCCGCTTGTAGCCCAGTTTTACGGAGGGGCAAAAGGACGAAGCCCTATTTCTTCCGGCAAGGAGTTAGAAAAGTTAAAACAGGAGCTGGCGGGAGAGCGTTTTGTAGTGGAGGAAATCAAAAAAGGAGAGCGGACGCGAAAGGCGCCGTTGCCGTTTACGACCAGCACGCTTCAGCAGGAGGCGTCCAAGGTATTGAACTTTTCCACACAAAAGACGATGCGGATTGCTCAGCAGCTCTACGAGGGAATCGATGTTAAGGGACATGGGACGATCGGTCTTATTTCTTATCTGCGTACGGATTCTACCCGGATTTCCGAGGAAGCGGACGCTGCGGCAAAGACGTTTATCGAAGCCAACTACGGAAAAGAATATGTGGCTTCGGGAAATCAGAGCCAGGGAAAGGGGAAAAAGATCCAGGATGCGCACGAGGCAATCCGTCCGACTTATTCGGATATGACCCCGACCAAAATAAAGGATTCTTTGGCAAGAGATCAGTTTCGGCTGTATCAGTTGATTTGGAAGCGTTTTATTGCCAGCCGGATGCAGCCGGCTCGTTATGAGACGACGAACATCCGTATTGCAGCCGGAGCGTATCGTTTTACTTCCGCTGCCTCGAAGCTGCTGTTTTCCGGCTTTATGACCGTCTATATGAGCGATGAGGACAAGATGGAGGAAGGAAGCTGGAACGGGGCTTTAGAGCAGGGGGAGGAACTGACGCTTTCGGAGCTGTCCGGGCAGCAGCACTTTACCCAGCCGCCGGCTCATTTTACAGAGGCTTCTCTGGTACGCGCCTTAGAGGAGCAGGGGATTGGCCGTCCTAGTACCTACGCGCCGACGATTACGACGATTCTTGCCAGACGCTATGTGGCAAAGGAGAATAAAAACCTTTTTGTCACCGAGTTGGGAGAAGTCGTCAACAACATCATGAAGGAAGCCTTTCCGGTGATTGTAGACGTGAACTTTACCGTCAATCTGGAAAGCCTTTTGGATGGAGTAGAAAGCGGCGATGTCAACTGGAAAACGGTAGTACGTAATTTTTATCCGGATTTGGAAGAAGCAGTGAAGCGGGCGAATACGGAACTGGAAAAAATTAAAATCGAAGACGAGGTAACGGACGTCCCATGTGAAGTCTGCGGACGTAAGCTGGTGATCAAATATGGACCACATGGCAAGTTCCTTGCCTGCCCTGGTTTTCCGGACTGCCGTTTTACCAAGCCATATTTGGAAAAAATCGGCGTGGCATGCCCGCAATGCGGCGGAGAGGTCGTGATTCGGAAGACACAAAAGGGACGACGCTTTTTTTCCTGTGAGAACAGTCCGGAATGTGATTTTATGACCTGGCAGAAGCCGTCCGGTCAGAAATGCCCAAAATGTGGGGATGTTTTACTGGAAAAAGGAAACAAATTGGTCTGCCGGAACGAAACCTGCAAGGAAGT
>CAJUFW010000003.1:7005-41399 GCA_910585655.1 uncultured Lachnospiraceae bacterium | reverse complement strand
ATCTTAAAAATATTCGCAGTTTAGCTTGCATTTCAGTATAATCAATGATAGACTATTTTATAATCTAATAACTGTAGCGGAGAGCCGTTTGGGACTCAGGATACCATACTAGCTCTGGGGGTACACCATACAAGAAATGGAGGGTGCAAGATGAGCGTTCAATTATTGGATAAGACAAGGAAAATCAACAAGCTGCTGCACAACAACAATTCCCATATGGTCGTATTTAACGATATCTGTGGGGTATTAGGCGACATTCTTGGGTCGAATATTTTAGTGATCAGCCGGAAGGGGAAGATCCTAGGGATTCATACCAGAAGCGATGTTGGAGAGATTAAGGAGCTGATGGAGCATGAGGTGGGAAGGCATATCGACACCTTACTCAACGAGCGGCTGTTAGGTGTCCTTTCTACCAAGGAAAATGTAAATTTGCTGACCTTGGGATTTGAATTTGAAGGGGTGGATTCGTATCAGGCAATCATCATACCGATTGATATTGCAGGAGAGCGGTTAGGAACGCTGTTTATTTACAAAACGGGCGAGCCTTATACCATTGACGATATCATTTTAAGTGAGTACGGTACGACGGTTGTCGGTTTGGAGATGATGCGCTCCGTCAATGAAGAGAACGCAGAAGAGAACCGGAAGCTTCAGATTGTACGTTCGGCTATCAGCACGCTTTCTTTTTCCGAGCTGGAGGCAATCACACATATTTTTGAGGAGCTGGAGGGAAACGAAGGGATTTTAGTGGCGAGCAAGATTGCGGATCGGGTGGGTATTACCCGCTCGGTGATTGTCAATGCGCTGCGGAAGTTTGAGAGCGCCGGAGTGATCGAGTCCCGTTCTTCCGGGATGAAGGGGACGTATATTAAGGTATTAAACGATATTGTATTTGAGGAGCTAAAAAAGGCAAACGGAAGATAGCGCGGATAGAGAGCAGAATAAAAATCGTCGGCTAAGATAAAAGGATTTATGAGCTGTGCGGGTTTCATAGATCCTTTTTACGTGTATTCCTGGTAAATTCTGTAGATAGACATTTTTTTTCAAAATAGGGTTGCGTTTTTTTGAGAGTATATTATAATAAGTAAAGGATAAATGAAAGAAAAAGGGAGGGATAGTACCCATGATTGGCTCAAATGCGTATAATTATATCAATGTACTGAACAAGGCGGCGGATGCAAGCTGGCTTAGGCATACGGTGATTTCAAATAATATTGCCAATGTAGATACTCCTGGTTATAAGCGGAAAGACGTCCAGTTTGAGTCGTACCTGATGGCGGCGATGACAGGAAGCGGTTCGGTGTCGGAACGTGTGGATTCGATCAATTTGGATACTCTAAGCCCGATGATTTATACGGACAGGGCAGACTTAAGCTATCGACTGGATGGAAACAACGTAGATATTGATACGGAAAGTGCAAATCAGGCAGAAAATACGCTTCGCTATTATGCACTGTTGGATTCTATCAATCAGGAATTTACCCGTTTGAGGACCGTGATTAACAGCAACCAATAAAGGAGGTAGAGAGCGTTGGCATTGTTTAATTCCCTAAACGTAAGCGCGAGCGGTATGACGGCGCAGAGAGTCCGCTCGGATATTATCTCACAGAATATTGCAAACGTCAGTACGACGCGAGATAAAAACGGTGAGGTCTATAAAAGGAAAAATGTTGTGTTTGCAGAGCGGGACATTACCGGTTTTAGTAAGATTTTTTTAAGAACAGCAGGCTCTGTAGGAAGCGGAGTAAAAGTAACAAGCATCTATACCGATGATCAGACTCCGACCAGGATGGTATATGATCCATCTCATCCGGATGCGAACGAGGAAGGTTATGTAGAGTATCCAAATGTGACGACTGTTCAGGAAATGACGGATTTGATTGACGCAAGCCGTTCCTATGAGGCAAATATTACCGCTTTTAACGCGGCAAAAAATATGGCGCTTCGCGCGCTGGATATTGGAAAATAAAAACGTTATTTCCCAAAATTATGATAGAAAGAAAGTAGGTTAAAACATGGATTACATATCAGCAATCGGCAATGGCATGCAGATAAAGCAGTACCAGGACGTTGTAGATACCGTGGCAAAGGGTGCGCAGACGAGAACCACACAGACAGACAGTTTTGAAAATCTGTTTCGTTCTGCCTTCAATATGGTAAGAGAGACAAATTCCTTGACCAATATGGCTCAAGAGGAGGCAATGAACTTTGCTATGGGCTATACGGACAACATGCACGACCTTCTGACGGCTCAGTGGAAGGCAAATATGTCCTTGCAGTATACCGTGGCAGTACGCAAGAGCGTGGTAGACGCCTATAAGGAGATTATGAATCTTCAGTTTTAGCAAGGACAGGAAACAAATGCAGAAAAAGGTTCGTCTGTGTTAGTTTCTAAGCAAAGGGAGACGTCGGAAAGATGAATGCAATAGTAGAGAGGTTAAAGCAGATTCCGGCAAAGCTGCTGGAATTTTGGAATAAATATAACAGTAAGCAGAAAACGCTGATTGTGTGTATCACAGCAGCGGTATTTCTGATTTTGGTGGGGGTGGTTTATTTCCTTTCCCGCCCTAAAATGGAGGAATTGATTCAAACCTCCAGCGCTGCGGAATCTAGCAGTATTATCAATTCTTTAGACGCCGCAGGGATTCGCCATAAGACTTCCCGCGACGGTCTGATTATTTATGTAGATTCTAAAAAATATACAGATGCGCTACTCCAGTTGGCAGAAAATAATATTCCGTCTATCGGTATGACGTTAGATGAGCTGTTTGACAATGGCTTTACGACAACAGAGAGTGAAAAAAAGCTAAAGGCTAATATATATAAGCAGGATTGGTTGCGAAATTCCCTCTTAAAAATGGAAAACATAGAAGACGCTACGGTCTCCATCACTCCGCCGACGGACGGAAATTCTATTTTTGAATCGACGGAAGAAACAAGCGTCAGTGTTATTTTAACGATAGGGGACGGCTTCCGCCCGGAAATGGCTAAAACGATTGCCAATATTGTAGCCGGAGCGGTAGGAAATAAAACGACCAACAGTGTTACGATTTCCGATCATCACGGAAATCTGCTCTTTTCCCAGACCGAGGATTTGCTGGCTGGCACGGTCAATTCTACTCTGGAATATCAGCAGGAGCTGTCAAATTTAAAGGTAGAAGCGCTTTACCAGCTTCTGATGAAGATCCCGGCTTACGACGATGCCAAGATCGTGCCGAACCTGGTATTTGATATGGATCAGATGACGGAGTGCTTTGAGGAGTACACCGTAGCAGAAGGAAACGACCAGGGATATTTGAGTGAGGATTATCTTTATAAAGCAATCAATACGGCGGGAGTCGGCGGGACACCAGGTACTTCTTCAAACGACGAGGCGGACTATATGATCGAAGAGGACGCCGCCAACGGTTCTACCGTCAATATTACCAACAATAAATATCTTCCGAATAAACGTGTTACAAATCTTATCAAAGCGATGGGGACACTGCGTGCGGCAGATTCCTCCATAGCGATTAATTTGATATCCTACCGGACTTACAAGCAGGAGGATTTGAAACGGCAGGGGCTGTTAGAGGAGACTACCTGGGAGGATTATGTACTGGCAAACGATAATGCAACAGCGTTAGAAGTTTCCGAGGAGGTCTATAACCTGGTGGCAAAATCTACCGGGTTGGACGCCGCCAACATTCAGATTCTGGCATGGGAAGTGCCAATCTTCCAGGCAGAAGTAAAGAGTGGCTGGGGCTGGTCGAATTACCTGATGATCATTCTGACGGTTTTAATTGTCGCTCTGTTGATTTTCGTTGTATTCCGTGGTTCTGCTCCGGTAGAAGTAACCGAGATGGAGCCGGAACTTTCTGTCGAGCAGCTTTTGGCGACAACAAAGGAGAACCAGTCCTTGGAGGATATCGAGTTCAGCGAGAAGTCTGAGACAAGAAGGACGATAGAGAAGTTTGTAGACGAGAATCCGGAAGCAGTGGCACAGCTTCTTCGGAACTGGCTGACGGATGATTGGGGGTAAAGACAGATGGCAAAGCCATACAGTGAAATGACAGGCGTGGAAAAGTCGGCGATTTTGCTGATTGTGTTAGGACCAGAAAAATCGGCTGAAATTTTCAAGCATCTAAAAGAAGAAGAAATCGAACAGCTCACGTTAGAGATTGCCAATACCAGAAGCATTGCACCGGAGATGAAGGACGAGGTGCTAAATGAGTTCTATGAGGTATGTCTGGCGCAGCAGTATATTTCCGAAGGCGGCATTACGTATGCAAAAGAGCTGTTGGAAAAGGCGTTGGGAAGCGAAAAGGCGCAAAGTGTTATCGGCAAGCTGACGGCGTCGCTTCAGGTACGTCCGTTTGAGTTTGTACGGAAAACCGATGCCGGGCAGTTATTAAACTTTATCCAGGATGAGCATCCACAGACGATCGCTTTGATTTTGTCCTATTTGCCGACCTCTCAGTCGGCTGCCGTGATCTCGGCGTTGCCGCCGGATAAGCAGGCAGATGTGGCAAAACGTATCGCGATGATGGATCGGACTTCACCGGATGTGATCCAGGAGGTGGAGAATGTATTGGAACGAAAGTTAAATGCTTTGGTAAATCAGGATTATACGATTGTCGGCGGCGTGGATTCGATTGTAGAGATTTTAAATACCGTAGACCGAGGCACCGAGCGTCATATTTTAGAAACGCTCGAAATCGAGGAGCCGGAATTGGCAGACGAAATCCGCAAAAAGATGTTTGTGTTCGAGGATATTTTGTCGCTCGACGACAAGTCTATCCAGCGTGTGCTGCGTGAGGTGGATAACAACGACCTGGCAGTCGCCTTAAAGAATGCAAACGAAAACGTACAGGAAGCAATATTCAACAACCTCTCGAAGCGTCTGGCGACGATGATCCGCGAGGATATGGAATTTATGGGACCTGTTCGTTTGAAGGATGTAGAGGAAGCACAGCAGAAGATTGTCAACATTATCCGTAAGCTGGAGGATTCTGCAGAGATTATTATTGCCCGCGGCGGAGGAGATGAGATCGTTGTCTAATATTATTAAGGCTGCCCGCTTTCAGGCAGGGCAGCAGATGGCTATGCCAGTCAATATAGAAAAGTTTGTTATTGACTCAAATCCCAGGGCGAATCTCTTTTTTTCCGGGCTGCAGAAGTCGTTAGAGGCGGGAAGAGAAGAGGGCGTCGAGTTGGAAGGACTTCCTATAGAGGAAGTAAGCCTGATTCCTCTGGAGGTGGAGCAGGCGATTAAGGAACAAGCCGCCGTGATTTTAGAAGAGGCTAGAGAAGAAGAGCGCCGTATCAAAGAGCAGGCGTTAAAGGAAGCCAAAATTCAGAAAAATTCTATTTTAGAAGCGGCGAAGGAGGAGGGCTTTAAGCGGGGTTTGGAAGACGCTATGGCGCATATCCGAACGCTGGAGCAGGATTTATTGCAGCAAAAGGAGCGTTGTAAGCAGGAATATGAACAGCAAATCGACGCGCTGGAGCCTTTGTTTTCGGATTTGGTGATCCGTTATGTAGAAAAATTGACAGGGCATCTGATGGAGGGAACCCGTCCAGTAGTCGGATATTTGATGAAAGAGGCAGTAAGGAATACAGAGTCTGCCAAAATGTATATCCTGCATGTGCCGAAAGAAAGCTTAGAGGAAGCGCAGGCGCAGGAGGAGGAGCTGCGGGCGATGGTCAGCAACCGCGCCAGCCTGGAGATCCTCTCAGACAGCAGTCTGGATGCCGGAGAATGTCGGTTGGAGACGGAAAACTGCGTAATAGCTTCCGGGATTGGGACGGGGCTTGAGATCCTCAAGGAAAATCTTCGTTTATTGGGAGAAAAATAGATAACAGACAGGGAGAATGTCGGATGCCGGTAAAGATGGAAAAATATTATAGCTTATTAGGGCTTCCCCTGGTAAAAGAGTTTGGACGGGTAGTCAAGCTGGTAGGGCTGACGATTGAGTCTATTGGTCCAAATGCAAGCTTAAATGATTTGTGTCTGATTTATTCGGGGGACCGTAGCGAAGGAATTTATGCGGAGGTAGTAGGCTTCCGGGATGATCGGATGCTGCTCATGCCGTATGGAAGTGTGGAAGGAATTGGGGTGGGGAGCCTGGTAGAGTCTACAGGAGCCCCTTTTCGTATTCCTGTCGGAGAAACGATGCTGGGGATGGTATTAAACGGACTGGGACAGCCGTTAAATCCGGCGCTTCGCTATGAGAGCCAAAAGACCTATCCGGCAGAGGCTATGCCGCCTGACCCGATGACGCGTAAAATTATCACAGAGGTGCTTCCGTTAGGAGTCAAAGCAGTAGACGGTCTGATTACGGTCGGAAAGGGACAGAGAATCGGGATTTTTGCAGGAAGCGGCGTCGGAAAAAGTACGTTGCTTGGAATGTTTGCCCGGAATACCAAAGCAGATGTCAATGTGATTGCCCTTATCGGAGAGCGTGGTAGAGAGGTCAGAGAGTTTATCGAACGGGATTTGGGAGAAGAGGGAATGAAACGCTCTGTAGTGGTAGTCGCTACTTCTGACCAGCCGGCTTTAGTACGGAAAAAAGCGGCGAAAACCGCTACGGCGATTGCGGAATATTTCAGAGATCAAGGGCGCGACGTATTGCTGATGATGGATTCCCTTACCCGTTTTTCCATGGCGCAAAGAGAGATTGGATTGGCAAGTGGAGAACCGCCGGTTACAAGAGGCTATCCGCCCAGTGTGTATTCCGAGATGCCAAAGCTGTTAGAGCGGGCGGGCAATACGGCGGAAGGCTCGATTACCGGTCTCTATACGGTGTTGGTAGACGGAGACGACTTTAATGAACCGATTACCGATACCGCCAGAGGAATTTTAGACGGGCATATTGTGTTATCGCGGAGCCTGGCGCAAAAAAACCATTATCCGGCGATCGACGTGCTGCAGAGTATTTCCCGTGTCATGTCTGCGATAGCAGACAAAGAACATAAAAAGATGGCAGGTAAAATGAAAGAAGTGATGGCGACCTATGCCGAGGCGGAGGATTTGATCCATATCGGGGCTTATAAAAGCGGTTCCAGTAAGGAAATTGACTATGCAATTGAGAAGATGGAGGAGGTCAATGGATTCCTGCTCCAGGAAACAGAAGAAAAGATAGCGTTTGAAGAGATATTAGCGCGGATGGAACAGATTTTTCCAGAGGAAGCGTGAGGTGAAGAGGGATGGCAGTATTCCGGTATCGGATGCAGAATATCCTGAATCTGAAAAGGAAGCTGGAGGATCAGGAAAAGCTGGTATTCGCTCAGGCAAGGGCGGCGCTCGATCGGGAGAACGAGCGGATGGCTCAGTTAGAAGGAAAAAAAGAGGGATATGAACAGGTTTTAAAAGGAGAGCTGACCGATTCCCTGAATGTGATGGAAATTATCCGGCTTCAGGATGGGATAGCGGCGCTTCAGTGGCATATGATAGAACAGGAAAAGAACATCCGCAAATGTGAGGAGGAGCTAGAGAGAGAAAGACTCCGCCTGGCAGAAGCGATGAAGGAACGTAAGATGCAGGAAAAGATGCGGGAAAATGCGTTTGAGTTATTTAAAAGAGAAGAAGAGCAGGCGGAAAGGAAGAGCATTGACGAGCTGGTAGCATATCAACATGGAGCCGGTATGCCGTCTGATGAAGGAATAGAAGGAGGGGCTGGACATGGCGAAGAAAAATAAGGACAACGGCGAGCAGACGGAGGAGAAGGAGGGCGCCGTAGGCGGGGTGATGACTACGTTGTTTGCCTTTTTGATCATCTTTATCTGGCTGGCAATTTTTGTTTTGCTGATTAAATTTGACGTAGGTGGTTTCGGAAGCAGCGTCCTTCGTCCTATTTTAAGAGATGTACCGATTGTCAATATGATTTTGCCGGAAGTTTCCGACGAGCAGCTTTCCGACGAATACAATTATCCGTACCGGAACTTATCAGAAGCAATGCGGCGAATTGAGGAGCTGGAAGCGCAGATTGCGCAGATGACCGACGAGGGAGCAAGCAACGCCGACTATGTGGCGGAACTAGAGGCAGAGGTGGCAAGGCTGCGGGAGTTTGAGGAAAACCAGTTGGCTTTCGAGCAGCGGGTATTTGAGTTTGACCGCAACGTCGTCTATGCAGAGCAGGCTCCGGATATCGAAGAGTATAAAAAATATTACGAGGAGATCAACCCGGAAAACGCCGAGGAGATTTACAGACAGGTGATTCAGCAAGTACAGCTTAATACCAGATTAAAGGATCAGGCGGCTATGTTTAAGGCGATGGAGCCGGCAGATGCAGCGGAGATTTTAGGCGGTATGACCGGAGATTTGGATTTGGTGGCGCGAATTTTATTAAATATGAAAACCAAAGAAGCAGGAGCGATTCTGGCAGAAATGGATCCGGATATGGCGGCGAAGGTGACAAAGAAAATATCTATTATGAATTTGTATTAGTCGGTTAAGAAGCCGGAAAAATACGCCGATATAGATGTTGTTCAGATAACTACTTTTATGTCTTTTTATAAAAGGGTTTTTCTGATAGATACAGCTTGTAAAAAGCTGATAGTTCAAATAAGAAAGGAGGAGGAGAATGACGCAGAATGTAAGAAACGGTGGCATCGGTACTGATTTTATGCTTCCGTCTGCCGGAAAGGATAAGAAAGCAGATTCCTCAGGCATGGATTTTGAAAGCTTTTTAAGCCCGGGTATGGGAAGTATTACCCGAAAAGCGGACGGAGCCAGTCGCCGAAGCGATCTCTCTGCAATAGGAAGCAGCCAAACGGCAAGAAACCAGACAAAAAGCCGTACAGAAAACCGGAGTGCAGAGCGCAGTCAGGAAAATCCGACGGAGAACGGGACAAAAAAGGCAGAAAGTAGTTCTGATTCCGTGACCAAACAGAATACCGTTGAAGAGCCTGGTCAAAAGCCAGAACAGGTGCAGGAGGAACAAGGTGTTTCCGATGCAACAGAAGGAATAGACGAGGCGTCGCAGGAAGAAGCGATGGAGGCGTTGGTCACTTCTGTTTTAGAGTTTTTAAACGGGATTGCCAAAGATGTTGTTGCCGTTGATCCAGGTGCCATACAGGATTGGATGCAGGAGCATGGTATGTCCTTATCGGATATGTTAAACCCTGACAATCTAAAGCAAATGGTACTTGACTTAAACGGGCTTTCCGATCCTGCCGGTTTTTTGACAAACGGAGAGGCGCTGGCAGAATGGAATGAAATCCAAGCCAGACTGGCGGAGCTGCTGGCAGCAAACGAGACGGCGGTCGAGGATTTGCAGCAGATGGAATTATCCGGCGAACTGGGGCAGATGGACGCTCCTTTAGAAGCTGATTTTATGCAGGATGAGGCTGGTGAGCCGGAATTGTTGCTCTATAAAGCGGAGCCTTCTGAGGGTGTAGAAGGAACCGGAGCAGAAGGTCAGGAGACAGACGCAGATACGCAAACGGCGTCCAGATCAGATGTGCAGAGTAATGAACGGCAAAGTGTCAGAGCCGGAGAGAACGGCCAGGAATCCTTGGCAAATGTTTTTCTAAATCAAATGCACGAGGCTTTGGGCAATGCAGTAGAAGCACTTGACGCCAACGTAAGGGTGACGCAGACCGAGATTTTGGATCAGGTAATGAATCAGATTCGGGTCGGTATCAGTCAGGAAGTGACGAGCATGGATTTCATGCTGCATCCGGAAACATTGGGGCGGGTTCATGTATCCGTACTGGCAAAAGAGGGTGTGATGACGGCTCAGTTTACCGTACAGAGTGAAGAAGCAAAGCAGGCGTTGGAGAGCCAGTTGGTGACGTTAAGGCAGACGTTTGAGGATCAGGGTCTTAAAGTAGAGTCCGTAGAGGTTAACGTATCTGAATTTGCTTTTGGTGAAGAAAGCCAGGGCAGCGGTCAGACAAAGGAGGACGGAAATGGTTCTTCTCGTCGGAACAAGCGTTTTGACTATGGAGCTGCGATTGATCCGGCAGAGGAGACGGCAGGAATGGAAGAGCTTTCTCCGACCGAGATGTCTTTGCTAGAAGCGCAGAACATGGAAATAAGCGGAGTGCGGGTGGACTACAGCGCATAATCAGACAGAAAGGAGTGAGGGCATGAGTGCTACAAAAACGACAATGGGACCAGTCGCCTCGGTAATAGACGGTATTTTAGAGCAGAACGATAAGCTGAACAAACCCAAGACAGCAGAGGAAATGAATGCGTTGGGAAAGGATGCCTTTTTACAGCTTTTGGTCTGCCAGATGGAAAATCAGGATCCGTTAGAGCCGACAAGCGATACCGAGTGGATTTCCCAGCTCGCTTCCTTCTCTTCCTTAGAGGAGATGCAGAAGATGAGCCAGGTAATGACCAATTCGCAGGCGTTAAATCTGGTTGGTCAGGAAGTTATTTTAAATACCAAGGTAGGCAGTGGAGAGACCAAGACGATCAGCGGTCAGGTAGACTATGTGACGATGAAAGGCGGTCAGGCTTATCTTTCCGTAAAAGGCGAGTTGTATCCGATGGACGATCTGGTATCTATCATCGATTACAATTATTTAAAAGAAAATTATATGCCGAAGGTAGAGACTTCCAATGCTGCGTATGATCTTGCAAACCCGGCGGATGTTACCTTTAAAGTAAATATGGGTAAGGAGCAGGGGAAAGCAACAGCTATCGCAGTTGTGATAGACGAAGAGGTTATTCCGGCAGAATACGTCAGCATAGACGAGGACGGCACGGTGACAATAGCCGCCAAAGCCTTAGAAGAACTGAAAGTAGGCAGCTATACGCCGATGGTTGTCTTTAACGACAGCTATAATACGACCAGTACAGGGAATTTCTTGCTGGTAGTAACAGATTCCTCTGAAGGAAGTTCTGACGGAAGCGGTACAGAAGGTGATTCCGGCACAGGAGGAACCGAGGGTACAGAAAAGCCTGGTTCTGGCGAAACAGAAGGTTCCGGTACAACAGGGGATTCCTCTAAAAAGTAAAAGGATACTGGAAACAGAAGCAGAATAGAGTAGAAAGGCGTAGCTTCTAAGCGAAAGGAGCGTGTCATAGCTTGAATATTAAAAATGGCAATTTTACTTCCATTGAACAGATGACCGGGGCATATCTTAAACAGAATCCGGCAAAGCAGGCAGCGGCTCCAAAAGAAGCGAAGGCCAGCTTTGGAGAACTCTTAAAATCCATATCTGTCAAACAGGAAGAGGCACAGGAATTAAAGTTTTCCCGCCATGCCAACGAACGGCTTTCAAGCCGTCAAATCCGTCTGTCCGAAGAGCAGATGTTACGGCTGCACAACGGAACGGATCGGGCGAGGCAGAAGGGAATACAGGAGTCTTTGATTATCGTAGATGATCTGGCGTTTATCGTAAACGTCAAAAACAATACGGTAGTGACAGCGATGGGGGAAAACGATAGCAAAGTGTTTACGAATATTGACGGTGCAGTATTTAGTTAAGCCGGACCAAAACGGAGGCTTCCCCGTCCCCGACTGACAGAGGGGACGGGAGCTGCACAGACACAGGGAGGTCAATTCATTATGATGCGAGCAATGTATGCCGGTGTGGCAGGTCTTAGAACACACCAGAGCAAAATGGACGTAATCGGTAATAATATCGCCAACGTCAATACCGCTGGTTTTAAAGCCAGCACCGTTATTTTTAACGATGTTTTTTATCAGACGACACAGGCATCGTCCGGCGCCAATGATACCACCGGAAAAGCCGGTATCAATGCCAAGCAGATCGGTCTTGGATCGACAATGGCGTCAATTACCAAAAACATTAAAGAACCGGGTGGCGCTCAGACGACTAACGATCCGTTCCATGTCATGATAAACGGCGACGCGTTCTTTATCGTCAAAAGCGGCGGGACAAATTATTTTACCAAAAACGGCGCGTTTATGGTAGACGGGAACGGAACGCTTTGTACCGCGACCGGGGCGATTGTACAGGGATGGCAGGTCGATCCGGATGATCCGACAAAGACGAAATCGGCAGAAGTTTCTGATTTGAGAATTATGTCTCCGGAGAATTTAAGCGTACCGCCGGAAAAGACGGACTATGCTTATATGACGGGAAATATTGATAAAAAGGATACTCAGATTGCTCCGGGAACAACAGGAAAGAATTTCCAGGTCAGCTTTTATGATAATTTAGGTTATTATTATACGGCAAAATTTACGATGACGCAGACAGAGGAAAGCGCCAATGCCTATAACGTACAGTTAAAGGATATTGTGGATTCTAACAACAATTCTATCTTCCTACAGCGAACAGAAGACGGCGGAGAGGATGGCGGTCCGGGTTATCAGGTCATTGATGGGTTAGGAGTTACGTTAAAGATTGGTGAAGATACCATTGACTTGACGCCGGAATATGATGAAGATACAAAAACCTTTTCCTTTGGAGAGCAGGAAGGCTTTAACGTAATCTTTAACGGAGACGGCGGAAGCTTTTCTTCCCTGGCAGGAGGGGATACGACAGAGCGTCCGACTACTGCAGAGGAAATTATTAAGAGCATGAATTTATTAGTAACAGGCTTCCCGGAAGATCCGTTTTCTCCTCCGACAACAGGAGAAGAAGAGGATGGAGCTGCGACAAATGGAGTCAGCGGAGTAGATATTGATTTTTCCTATTTGACCATGTATAGCGGCAGCGGTTCTACTTCTCTGGAATCTACTATGGGAGATACGGAAGGACGAGGAAAGGGAAAAACAGCCGGGGAAATGACAGGAATTTCGATAGATTCTGCCGGTAAGATTTATGCTTCTTACAGCAACAGTGATTTAAAACTGTTAGGGCAGATCGCAGTCGCTTCTTTTTCAAATCCGTCCGGTTTGGAATCAATCGGAGACAGTTTGTTTAAAGAAACACAAAACTCCGGCAGATTTAATGGAGTGGGTCAGGATCCGACGGATAACGGCGGCAGCCTTTCTCCAGGTATCGTAGAGATGTCCAACGTAGACTTGTCTTCCCAGTTTACGGATATGATTACAACTCAGAGAGGATTTCAGGCAAACTCCAGAATTATTACAACGTCAGACACTCTCTTAGAAGAATTGATTAATCTGAAGAGATAATGACAATGGCGTGCCAGCGATAGCGGGCTTGTATTTGGTAGAGAACCGCTCTCGCCGGCACGCTTATGTTCGTATCACAGGAAAGTTCTCCGAACCGGGTTTTTATTTTTGTAGCAAGGAGGCATACAGAACATGATCGAGCTGACGAAGATGAATGGAGTGCGTTTTACGTTAAACGCTGATTTGATTGAAACCGTCGAGGAAGTTCCGGATACCGTTATAACGATGACGACTGGAAAAAAAATCTTTGTAAAAGAAAGTAGACAAAACGTGAAAAATTTAGTAAAATACTATAAGCGCGAGATTTATGGCGGTTTTTTGCTGAAAGCTGACGATGAGGCAAACGGAGGAGAGGAACCGGAAAAAGCCAGCCAGAAGCAAGAAGGAACGCTGATTACATAAATAAAAGAATGACAAAAATTATTACAAGTAAGAGAGAGGTGTGTTGTCGTGGATATAGCAAGTCTGATTGGTATGCTGATGGCGCTGGTACTGATGCTTTTTAGTATCATGTCAGGAGATCAGGGACCTATTGCTATTATGGGGTTCTTGGACTGGAAATCAGCGCTGATTACCTTTGGCGGCGCGTTCTGCGCAATTCTGATGGCGGCGAAGGATATCAAAACTTATGTCGGCTATTTGAAAAGCTTTACCCTGATTATGAAACCAATGGTGACGAATGAGGCAGAGGTTATTAAAAATATCATAGACCTGTCTAACGTAGCGAGAAAGGACGGTCTGCTGGCTTTGGAAGAAGCGGCAGGAAGCTTAGAGGACGCCTTTATGAAAAAGGGTATCCTGCTGATCGTAGATGGTACGGATCCGGAATTGGTACGAAGCATTTTAGAGACCGAGCTGGTATGTATCGGAGATCGGCATAAGGAAAAAATCAGCTTTTGGGAGAACTTGGGAGCGATGGGTCCTGCCTGGGGTATGATTGGTACGTTGATTGGTCTTATCAACATGCTTGCAAATATGTCCGATCCGACATCCGTCGGACCGCAGATGGCAGTAGCCTTGATTACCACCTTTTATGGTTCCTTGCTTGCGAACTGGATCTGTACGCCGGTGGCTACGAAATTAAAAGATCACGACGGAGCAGAAATGAAGATGAAGGAGGTTCTGGTAGAAGGACTGCTTTCCATCCAGGCAGGAGAAAATCCGCGTGTTATCGAGGAGAAATTAAAGTCTTTCCTTGCACCGGAGGATAGGGAGTTCATGAACGAGAACGAAGGCGGTGAGGAATAATGGCGAAAAAGAAGCCGGAAGAGCCAAAGAAAGGCTCGCCGGAATGGATGGCGACATTCAGTGATTTGATGAACCTACTGCTTTGCTTTTTCGTGCTGCTTTTTTCCATGTCTTCGATTGACAATGAAAAATGGGAAAAGGTAGTAGAGTCCCTGCAAAACAGTTTCAGTGTGTTTTCGGGAGGAGGCTCTGCCCTTTCAGATGGAATCCTGATTTCGAGCGGTGTCAGCCAGCTCAATGAATTAAGCGAGTATTATTCCAACTTAGGCGTCGATATCCCTTCCAATGAAACGGAGGGAGAGAATGCGGGAGGCTTTGGAGAGGAAAAGGATCAGACCGGCGGGCTTTCGGAGGAGGAACTGGTGGAGCAGTACCAGGAGCAGATGAAGGGAGCGACCGAGGAGCTGTATGGCGATGTGGCAGATTTGCTGGCTCAGTACCATTTGGAAGACTATATGGAATTAGGGCTAGACAGCGCTTATAATTACGTTCAGCTTTCGATCAGCGGCTATTTGCTGTTCGATTCCGGAAAAGCGGATATCAAAGAAGACGCCAAACCGATTTTAAATAAGGCAAGTGAAGTTTTAAAGCATTTTGAAGACTTTGAGATAAAAATAGAAGGACATACGGATAATGTCCCAATGACAGATATCCAGATTTTTCCCAACAACCTATGGCTTTCTTCCGGGCGAGCCTGTGCTGTATATGATTATTTGGTAGATACGTGCGGTATGGATCCGGAGATGCTAGAGGCGTCGGGAAAAGGAGAATATCATCCGATTGCCAGCAATAAGACACCGGAGGGACGTCAGAAAAACCGTAGGGTAGAAATTAAAATCTATAGTAAAATAGCAGAATAGGAGACGAAATCATGAAGAAAAATATCTTGACAATCATCGTGATTGCATTGTGCTTTGTCAACGTAGCTCTGACAGCAACGGTTATTTTTACTGTTGTTCCGGCTGTCAGCAAATCCAACGCCCTGATTACCCAGGTGGCGTCTATTATTGATTTGGAGTTAGAATCTCCGTTGCCAAAATCGGATGTGGCGATCACCGATATGGAAGCGGTAGCGTTAGAAAACAGTGCGTTGACGATCAACTTAAAAAGCGTGGAAGGCGAACTGAAAGATCCATATGCTGTTATCGACCAGGTTACGGTATACCTCAATAAAAAGGGCGATGATTACAAGACGTTAAGCGAGGGAATCGCGGGTTATGGCGCGACGATTACCGAGGTGGTCAGCACGACGTTTAGCGAATATACAAAGGACGAGGTACAAAATAACAGAGATCTTGTCAAGCAGGAGGTTTTAGAGAATCTTCATATAAAATTTGGTTCGACGACAATCACGGATATTTCCTTTAAGAACCTGCGTCTCCAATAGTCTGGTGTCAGGGAAAGGCTGCCAATTTTATTTTTTGCGTTTTAATAGTTGCAAATCATACTTCTTTGAAGTATACTATTTTTCAGGGAGACGAATGATACACTCCTGGTAGTTTCTGGGAGTTCGTCAAAATAGAAGTGATAAACACCAGGGGGGTGACAAAATGGGTGACGTTCTTTCCCAGGAGGAGATAGACGCGCTGCTTGCCAATATTAATAGTGGCGAGATGGATATGGAAGGCCTAAAGGACAGCGGCGAAAAATCCGTGAAGGTATACGATTTTGCCAGACCCTCCAAGTTTTCTAAAGAGCATTTGCGTACTTTAGAGACTATATATGAGCATTATGCACGTTTGCTGACCTCGCACCTGTCGGCTTATCTACGTAAAAATGTACAGGTAGAGGTCGTAAATTCCGAGGTAATTACCTATTCCGAGTTTTCCAATGCTCTATCGAATCCGATGCTTTTGGGGATTGCGAACTTTGCACCATTAGAAGGAAATGTGGTCATAGAGATGGCGTCTAATTTGGGATATGCCATTATTGACCGTCTGTTAGGCGGAAGTGGGAATCCTCTGGAAAAGTCCAGGGAATTTTCCGAGATAGAGTTAGTGATTATTGAGCGTATCTTAAATGTATGTACCAATCTGCTGCGGGAGCCATGGCAGAATGTATTGGAGATTGAGCCGAGATTGGTACGGATTGAGACGAATTCTCAGTTTGCTCAGATCATTTCTCCGCAGGAGATGACGGCGTTAGTGACGTTGAATGTACGAATTGCCAATGTAGAGGGATTAGTGAATTTTTGTCTGCCGTATATCGTATTGGAAGATGTCATTGACCGTTTGAATACAAAGTATTGGTTCTCGACGCTGCAGGCAAAAGATGATAAGGGCTATGAGGAAATGATTGAAGTGACGATTGCCAGGGCGCAGATTCCGGTTCGCGCCGTACTTGGTCAAAGCGTGCTTTCTGTCAATGATTTTATGAATCTCCAGATCGGGGATGTGATCCGGCTCAATACAAAGGTAGAGGATGAGCTGGATGTCTATGTAGGCAATATGAAAAAGTTCAAGGCATTGCCTGGAGCTTCTTCTGATTTATATGCAGTAAGAGTGACTTCAATAGTAAGAGAGGAGGAGTGAGAACATGGATCAGATGCTCTCCCAGGAAGAGATCAACGCCCTGCTAGGAAGCATAGGAGGCGACGAAGAGGAAGAAGCCGCCCATGAGGAGGAATATCTCACTTCGGAAGAAAAGGACGCCATAGGGGAGATATCCAATATCAGCATGGGAACGGCAGCGACTACATTGTCCACTTTGCTTAACCAGCGGGTGAATATTACAACACCGAATGTTTCGCTTGCAAACTGGGATGATATCTCGAATTCCTATACAAGACCTTGTGTATTTATTCAAATTTCATACATAGAGGGGTTAGACGGGAATAATGTCCTGATTTTACGGGAGGATGACGTAAAAATCATCACGGATCTGATGATGGGTGGTGACGGAACGGTTTCGGAGGACAGCGAGCTTTCCGAACTTCATCTAAGTGCGATTGGTGAGGCGATGAACCAGATGATGGGTTCGGCATCTACCTCACTTTCCTCTATGTTGGAAAAGAAGGTGGACATCAGTCCGCCGGTAGCAAGCCTGATCGATTTGAACGATACGATTTCCAGTGAAAATTTAGGACCTTTTTTACAGGGAACCTT
Source organism: uncultured Lachnospiraceae bacterium (assembly GCA_910585655.1). Taxonomy (GTDB): domain Bacteria; phylum Bacillota; class Clostridia; order Lachnospirales; family Lachnospiraceae; genus MGBC131033. The sequence continues at coordinate 24,001 of CAJUFW010000003.1, read as the reverse complement.
TATCCGGGTATCTTTCCGGTTAGAGATAGGAACGCTTTTAGACAGTGAACTTATGCAGTTATATCCGGTTGATTTTGCAAAGGATTTGTATAATAAGTTTATAGAATCGACGGAGGCTAATGCAGCGCCGTCTCAGCCGGAACCGCCTCAGCCGGCGCCAAGTGCGCCGATGCCAGGAGCCGCCGATATGGGTGGTATGGCAGGTGCAGGTATGGGAATGCCAGGAGCCGATATGTCTGGAATGAACCAGATGGGGGCTATGATGCAGCCTGGTATGCCTCAGATGAACGCAGGTATGATGCAGCCGAATCCGGCAGCACAGCAGATGGGAATGCCTGGATATGGGATGCAGATGCCTGGCACGAATATGGCAGGTATGGGGATGCCACAGATGGGTATGCCGCAACAAAATTTCAACGTAGCGCCAGCGCAGTTCCAGTCGTTTGCTACGAATATCAGTCCATTGGCTCAGCAGGAAAACATTGATTTGATTATGGATGTGCCGTTAGAAGTAACGGTGGAACTAGGCAGAACCAACAAGTCCATAAAAGAAATCTTGGATTTTTCACCTGGTACGATCATAGAATTAAATAAATTGGCCGGGGAGGCAATTGATGTCCTCGTCAATGGAAAATTTGTAGCAAAAGGTGAGGTTGTAGTAATAGAAGACAGCTTCGGTATCAGAATAACAGAGATTGTACGATAATAAAGCAGACCAAAGCCAGGGACAGGCGGAGAGCGCGGGAAGCGAGAAGGCTGCTTAGATAGGAGAGAGAGTATGGCAAAGAATATTTTAATTTGTGACGATGCGGCATTTATGAGGATGATGATCAAGGATATCCTTACCAAAAATGGCTATAACGTAGTAGGAGAGGCAGAAAACGGTCAAAAGGCAGTGGAAAAGTATAACGAGCTAAAGCCTGATTTGGTTATGATGGATATTACGATGCCGGAGATGGACGGTATTCAGGCGTTAAAGAAAATCAAGGAAACCGATCCGGGCGCGATGATTATTATGTGTTCGGCTATGGGACAGCAGGCAATGGTTATCGAGTCTATTCAGGCGGGAGCAAAAGATTTCATCGTTAAGCCGTTCCAGGCAGATCGTGTCTTAGAAGCCGTGAAAAAAGTTATCGGTTAGTCCGTATGAAAGCTTGGCTGACGGGCATGACCTTAGGGGAGAGTCTCGGAGAGATCGCGGGACTTCTTCTGGTTTTTTTGTTTGTGTTGTTTATTACTTATCAGGCGACTCGCTGGATTGCCCGGTATTCCGCCGGGCAGGTTCGTTCCGGCAGTATCCAGGTGATAGAAACTTATAAGCTGGCTCCAAATCGTTATCTGCAGATTGTACGGGTGGCAGGCAGATATTTGGTGTTGGCAGTATCAAAAGATCAGATTAGCTTCCTGACAGAACTGTCCGAGGAGGAAGTAACTGCTGAGAAAGAGGAAGCCTCGAAAAAAAATGTTCTCTCAACAGGACAGGCAGCTTCTAAGGGTATTTCGTTTTCGGCTATTTTGGAACGACTTGCCAAGGGGAAGCAGGAGAGTGACAAAAAATAAAATTGCGTAAAGAAAAGGTTGGTATTCATGAAAGCATATCAGGTTCTCATCAGAAAAACGGTTACAAGAATTTTTGGTGCTGTTTTGTTGGTATGTATATTGACCTTTCTTTTTGATGTTCCGGTTTTTGCCAGCGGCACCAGCGGAGCGCCGACTGTCAATCCGCCTTCAGTAGAAACGCCGTCTCCGCCAGGTAATCCGGGCGGAGTTTCTGAGGATGTTACCTCGGATACCGTACCTTATGAGCTAGGCATCAATTTTACCACCAATTCAGAGGACGGAGGCTGGACGCCAACCTTACAGATTTTGCTGGTTATGACGATACTGGCTTTGGCTCCGTCTATTTTGATTATGGTGACGTCGTTTACCAGAATTATTATCGTCCTGCATTTTGTTCGTTCGGCATTGACGACGCAGACGACCCCTCCCAATCAGGTTTTGATTGGGTTGGCATTGTTTTTAACCTTCTTTATTATGTCTCCGGTCTTTTCCGAGATCAATACAGAAGCGATTGAACCGATGCAGGCAGGAACAATTACGGCAGAGGAAGCGATTCATCGTGGGATTGAGCCAATCCGGGATTTTATGTTTCGACAGACGGAACCAAAGGATATTCAGCTTTTTAATGAGATAGCAGGAGTAGAGGAAGTCCGTGAGCTAGAGGACATTCCAACGACGACTTTGATTCCGGCTTTTATCATTGGAGAGTTGCGAAAAGCTTTTATCATGGGATTTATTATTTATATCCCGTTTTTGATTATTGATATGGTAGTTTCTTCTACCTTGATGTCTATGGGTATGATGATGCTTCCGCCGACGACGATTTCCATGCCTTTTAAAATCCTGCTGTTTATTATGGTAGACGGCTGGAATCTGGTGATAGGAGAGCTGGTGCGGACGTTTACCTTAGGAGGAGGATAACCGCAAAAATACTGTAAAACAACAGAAGGGAGTTGACAGAAATTGAGTGTAGATACCGTCATTGATATTGCAAGGGAAACGTTGACTCTGATTATTAAATGCTCTGCGCCGATGCTGCTGACTTCTCTTATTGTCGGTCTGGTGATCAGTATTTTTCAGACTATTACATCCATTCAGGAGCAGACTTTGACGTTTGTGCCAAAGCTTTTACTGACCTTTTTGGTTATCATATTGACAGGCGGCTGGATTATGACCGAGCTGGCAGAGTTTACGACAGAGCTGTTCCGTAATTTCAGGAACTATGTAACGGCGGCAGGGATGTTATTTCCTTTTAACTGACAGAGATGGAGGGGAGCGCCTTGCGGTTACAGTTTACAATAGAACAGTTGGAATATATATTATTGATACTGGCAAGAGTATCGGCCTTTGTTTTCACCGCTCCTTTTTTTAATCTGGGCAATGCCCCGATGAGAATAAAGGCGGGTTTTTCTGCTTTTTTTGCCCTTTTGGTTTATTTTTGCGTGCTGGGGTCCATGCCGGCGGGTACGGTACCGGGAAGGATGGATTATGTAGGTGTGCTGGGGTTTTCCATGCTGGTAATAGAAGAAGTTGCAGCAGGCATCCTACTGGGGTATTTTACCAATATCGTCCTTTCTATTGTTAATTTTGCCGGAAGAATTATCGACATGGAAATCGGCCTTGCTATGGTAACAGAGTTAGACCCGATTACGAAAGTACAAAGCAGTGTTTCCGGTAATTTGTATACGTATTTTTTAACCCTGACGCTGTTGGTGTCAGGCTTTCATCGTTTTTTGATAAAAGCCTTTGTTGAAACCTATCAGGTAGTGCCAGTAGGAGGAGTAACACTTCGTCCAGGAACGTATACACTGATGTTGCAGTTTATGAGAGACTATTTTCTGATTGCTTTCCGAATTGTACTGCCGCTTTACGGAACGATGCTGTTAGTGAATGTAGTGCTTGGTATTATGGCGAAAGTTGCGCCACAGATGAATATGTTTGTAGTAGGTATCCAGCTTAAAATTTTATTCGGGCTGGCGATTCTGATGCTGATGATTTTTATGCTGCCGGGTGTAACGGATTTTATTGTAGGAGAAATGAAGGATATGTTCCGCGCGGTGGTAGAGATGATTTCTTCCTGAGAGGAGCGAGGAGATGAGAGAGAACGAACGCCTATATCGTTATCAGCTCCAGTTTTTCGCAAAGGAAGGACCAGGAGGAGAAAAGACCGAGGAAGCAACGCCTAAAAAGCTGCAGGACGCCAGGAAGGAAGGGCAGGTTGCCCGGAGCATGGAGTTAATCAATGCGCTGAGCCTGCTGATGCTGTTTTTGATGTTAAAATTATTTGGTACTTATTTATCCACAGAACTGATGGCGTGCTTTCAGACTTTTTACCAGACTTTTTCTACTTTTACCAAAGAGCCTTTTTCCACGGTTTCGGCAGGGATATTGGGACGAGAGATTTTAATTGTGATTATCAAGATCTGCCTGCCGATTTTGATTGGCGGCATGGCGGTTGCTTTTTTAGGAAATGTGATGCAGGTTTCCTGGCAGCCGACCGGAAAACCACTGATGCCGAAGTTTGACCGGCTCAATCCGATTACCGGCTTTAAACGGCTGCTTTCGATGGAAAAAATCATGGAGCTGCTAAAGTCTATTTTAAAGGTTGGGGCGATTGCCTGGGTCGTATACGATGCCGTCAAGGATGAATGGAAGACGCTTATGACCTTTTATGACAGAGGTTTTGGTCAGGCGCTTAGCTGGATGTTTACGACCGTTATCAACTTAGGGATCGAGATTAGCGCCTTGTTTTTGGTGATTGGGCTGGCTGATTTGATATACCAGCGAATGAAGTTTAAAAAAGATATGAAGATGACCAAGCAGGAGGTTAAGGACGAATACAAGCAAAGCGAAGGAGATCCGCAGATCAAGGGACGTATCCGCCAAAAGATGAGAGAGGCGTCCCGCAGGCGTATGATGCAGGAACTGCCGACTGCCGATGTGGTGATTACCAACCCGACGCATTTTGCCGTGGCAATTCGTTATGACAGAGAGAAGGCAGAGGCGCCGGAGGTAATTGCCAAAGGCGCGGATTACCTGGCGCAGACGATTAAGGAAGCGGCGAAAAAGTACGATATTATAGTAATGGAAAATAAACCATTGGCAAGAATGCTGTATTTTAATGTGGAGATAGGAGACCAGATACCGCCGGAGCTTTATCAGATGGTAGCCGATGTACTGGTCTATGTCTATCGAGTAAAGAATAAATTACCGTAAGTAAAGGAGATGCTGGCAGATGAAGCGTTCGGATTTAGCGCTGGGAGCCTTGTTGCTCTCGGTTATCCTGTTTTTTATCATACCGATGCCACCTGTACTGCTGGATATGATGATGGCGCTCAATTTGGCGCTGTCCATGGTGATATTATTTACCGCCGTGTTTTCTAAGGAAGCATTGGATATGTCCAGCTTCCCTACTATCCTGCTGTTGATGACGATTTTCCGGATTTCCCTGAATGTTTCTTCTACCCGTATGATTTTATTAGAAGGAAAGGCAGGAAACGTGGTCGATACGTTCGGCGCGTTTGTCGGCGGCGGCAATCTGGTGGTCGGTGTGATTGTATTTATCATTTTAGTATTGATTCAGTTTATCGTAATCAATAAAGGTTCGGAGCGTGTGGCAGAGGTATCCGCCCGTTTTACGTTGGATGCGATGCCCGGTAAGCAGATGGCGATCGATGCAGATCTGAATACCGGAGCTATTACCGATGCACAGGCGAGAGAACGGCGTCAGAAAATCCAGGATGAATCAAGCTTTTTCGGTTCTATGGATGGTGCTACAAAGTACGTCAAGGGAGACGCGATTGCAGGGCTTGTAATTACGATTATCAATTTCGCCGGCGGAATGGCAACCGGGATGCTCTTTCAGGGAATGGATGCTTCCGCTGCGTTGGACAATTATACGATATTGACGATCGGCGACGGTCTGGTCAGCCAGATTCCTTCCCTTTTGATTTCCCTGGCAACGGGTGTTTTGGTGACAAAAGTTTCCAAAGAAGCGGATTTGGGCGATGTGCTGGTCAAACAGCTCTTTTCGATTCCAAAGGTGCTTTATCTGGTAGGAGGCGCGATGATCTTAATGGGAATCGGGACGCCGTTAAATCCTTTTGTATTCTGTGCCTATGGAGTAGTATTTATTATCACCGGACGGATAATTGCTGCACAGATGGAGACCGGGCAAATCGAAGCCGAAATTTCCGAGGAGGAGACGGAGGCGGAAGAAATCCGCAGACCGGAAAATGTCAACGCGTTGCTGCAGGTGGATCCGATCGAGCTGGAATTTGGGTATGGTATTATTCCTTTGGCAGACGTCAACCAAGGCGGTGATCTGCTGGATCGTGTCGTTATGATAAGACGACAGATTGCGATTGAATTAGGATGCGTGGTGCCGATCATTCGTTTGCGGGACAACATCCAGTTAAACCCAAATCAATATGTGATTAAAATCAAAGGAGTACGGGTAAGCGACGGAGAGATTCTCTTCGATCATTATATGGCGATGAATCCAGGTTATGTCGAAGAGGAAATCACAGGTATTCCAACCTTTGAGCCATCCTTCCATCTGCCTGCCGTTTGGATTACCGAAGGTCAGAGAGAACGTGCCGAAGCGATGGGCTATACCGTAGTCGATCCGCCTTCCATCATTGCGACCCATCTGACGGAAATCGTTAGACAGCATATCCATGAGTTGCTGACCAGACAGGACGTTCAGAACCTGATCAACAACATTCAGGAGGCGAACCAGACGTTAGTGACCGAGCTTGTACCAAAACTGTTAGGAGTGGGCGAGATTCAAAAGGTGCTGCAAAATCTCTTAGAAGAAGGTATTTCCATCCGCGATTTGGTGACGATTTTCGAGACATTGGCGGATTATGCACCGACGACCAGAGATACCGATATCTTGACCGAGTACGTTAGACAGGCATTAAAGCGGGCGATTTCCAGCAAATATTTTTCGGAAACCGACAGTACCAGTGTCGTGACGTTAGATCCGAAGGTAGAGCAGGATATTATGAATTCAGTAAAACAGACCGAACAGGGAGCTTATTTAACGCTGGAACCTGATCGGGCGCAGAAGATTATCAGCTCTTTGAAAAAGGAAGTAGACAAACTGGAAAATCTGGGGAAAACACCGATTATCCTGGCTTCCCCGATTGTACGGATGTATTTTAAAAAGCTGACCTCCGATTATTTTAAAGATTTGATTGTAGTATCTTATAATGAGATTGAATCTAATGTAGAATTGCAGTCAGTAGGGATGGTGACGGAAGAATGATAATAAAAAAATTTCAGGCTGAAACGGAGACCGAAGCCATGGAACTGGCAAAGAAGGATTTGGGAAAAGATGCTATCGTCACGAATATCAAGACGATAAAGCCAAAGGGAATCTATAAGCTTTTTAAAAAATCTCAGGTAGAGATAACGGCTGCAATAGACGAACATACAGTCAGTAAAGCAGCAGTAGGGAACCCGGGCGTATCTGCCGCTTATCCTGCTTTTGAAGAAAAACGATCCTATCCGCTGCCGGATACGTCGGCAGAAGAGTCGGCGATTGAAAAAAAGTTAAACGACCTTCAGGAGCTGTTAGAAAAACAAATGGCAAACGCAGCGAATACCGCCGCCCTCCAAGGGCAGACAGGCGCAGCCCAGACCGGTGAGGGAGCCGGTTTGCGAGGGGAGGAGCCGGAGGAAAATTCTTTGCAGGAAACAGAACAACATGCAGCCAACATCAAACATTCTGCGGCAAACAAGCGAGTCGCCTGTATTCAGTTAATTTATAACCAGCTTTTGGAAAATGAGGTGGATGAGAAATATACGAACCAGATCATCAGTGAAATTGAGGGCGCGTTGAAACGAGACGCTTCCGTGGATAATATTTTAGGAGCTGTTTATCAGAAAATCATTTTAAAGCTGGGACATCCGGAGACTTTGGAGCTAGAAGAAGGAAAGACAAAGTACGTCTTTTTCATCGGACCGACGGGAGTGGGAAAAACGACTACCATCGCCAAGATTGCTTCCAGCTTCAAGTTGGGGAAAAAAGCAAAGGTAGCGCTTCTGACGGCGGATACTTACCGGATTGCCGCAGTAGAGCAGCTTCGTACCTATGCCGGGATTTTAGACATTCCTTTAAAAGTGGTCTATTCGGCAGAGGAATTGACAGAGACAAAAAAGGAATTTCATGGTTTTGATTTGGTGCTGGTGGATACGGCAGGACGCTCTCACAAAAGTCAGGAGCAATGCGAGGATTTAAGACGCCTGCTTTCTGCCATTCCGGTGGAGGAGCGGGAAACTTATCTGGTGTTGAGCGCTACTACAAAGTACCAGGACTTAGTGAAAATCACAGAAGTATACCAGGAAATTTCGGATTTTAAACTGATTTTTACAAAACTTGATGAGACCAGTTCCGTAGGCAATGTATTTAATATTCGTATGCTGACAGAGGCACCGTTATCCTACAATACCTGGGGACAAAACGTACCGGATGACATCGGGAAGATTGACGCACAAAAAATAGCAAAGCAGCTATTGGGAGGAGGTTAAGGATGGATCAGGCACAGAAATTACGGAATATGGTAAAAATCCAAAATATGCCACGAAATACTGCCAGAGTACTGACTGTCACCAGTGGAAAGGGCGGAGTTGGAAAGTCTAGCGTTTCTGTTAATCTTGCCATTGCGTTGAGCAGACTGGGAAAGCGGGTCGTTGTTATGGACGCTGATTTCGGTCTGGCGAATGTAGAAGTATTGTTGGGGATACGACCTAGATACAGCCTGGCAGATCTGATGTTGTATGGGAAGAGTCTGACGGATATCGTGACAAAGGGACCGGAAAATATCGGTTTTATTTCGGGTGGTTCCGGTATCCATGAAATGAATAATCTGTCCAAGGAGCAGTTGGTAAATTTGTCGGCAAAACTGATAGAATTGGATGAAAAGGCAGATATTATACTGATTGATACCGGAGCGGGAATTTCGGACAGTGTTATGGAATTTGTCTTAGCGAGTTCGGAAATTCTCCTGGTGGCTACACCGGAGCCAACCTCGATTACCGATAGCTATGCGTTGTTAAAAACCTTAAACCGGATGCCGGAGTTTTTAGAAGGACATTCCGAGATCAAGTTGATTGCCAACCGCGTCCAGGATGTATTAGAAGGACGGGAGCTTTATAAAAAGCTGGATTCTGCAATCGGAAGGTTTTTAAATATTTCTCTGCAATATATGGGCTGTATTCCGCAGGATTCCAATATTGGACGCGCCGTGATGATGCAGAAACCAGTTTCGATTCAGTATCCGAACGCGCCTGCAAGCAAAGCGATCGCAAAAATGGCAGAAAAGTTAGTAGGGATGGAGCAGGAACGGACGGGACGTGCTGAGAAACGAGGAATTGCAGGTTTGTTTTCAGCCGTATTGCGGAGTAAGTCAAAATAAAATAAGATAAATCAATCAAGGAGGTGGAGGCGCTATGCCAGAAATTATAATTCAGGCAGGGGATAAGGTAGAGCTTGAAAAAGGGAGGAATCCGGATAGCCTGATGATCGAGCCGACGATTTTGCTGAGTCAGGTCATGGAGCCGCCGGAGGGGAATACCCTTAAACTGTCGATGCCGACGGAAAAAACACATACGATTTTGCTGCGTGTAGAAGAGGAATATGAACTGCATTTTTATACCAGCAGCGGCACGTTTTCCTGTACCGGAAAGGTAATAGACCGATATAAGGAGGATGCGTTTTCCATCGCGGTAGTAGAACTGATCACCAGCTTGGAAAAGCTCCAGCGCAGACAGTTTTTCCGGGCAGACTGTGTTCGTCCGCTCCGCTTTTATGCGCTGAGTGAGGAAGAGCTGTCCGAGCTAAAATATTATGGAGAAAGCAGCGGTTCGATGGAAACCGGATGGACGCTGGCAGGGCTTGGCACACAGACCGAACGGTGGGACGAAGGCGTGCTGACCGATATCAGCGGAGGCGGGATGCGTTTTACTACGCATAGTGAGCTGTCTAAGGGCGGCGTGCTGTACGTGTCCATGGAACTTGAGCAAAGGCAGGGAGTAAAAGTAAAGCGGATGTTTGCCAAAATCATTTCTTCTGTAGAAATGGAAAAAAAGCCTGGCACCTATGAAAATCGTTTGGAATTCCTTTGGTTAAGCTCTGCCGAACGAGAGGAAATTATCCGTTTTGTCTTTGACGAGGATCGTAAGCGGTTAAAGCGAGAACGGGGAAGCTTATAACAAGAATGGAGGGAAACTATGGGAAAATTGGATTTGGATCAGATGGATGTAGTGCAATTTGACGTGTTAAAAGAAATCGGCAACATTGGTGCAGGCAACGCGACTACGGCTCTCTCCCAGCTTATCCGCTCGAAAGTGGATATGCGCGTCCCAAAGGTAGAGCTGCTTGGCTTTCAGGAGCTTTCAGAGATTGTAGGCGGTGCAGAGACGGTAGTCGTGGGTATCCTCGTAACGTTAGAGGGGGATATTAACGGGATGATGATGTTTATGATGGAACAGCACTGCGCGAAAAAGGTCGTGGATATCCTGATGGGCATACAAACCGAGGAAACAGACCAGACAGAAGAGGTTACATTTGATGAAATGTCGCTTTCGGCTCTCCAGGAAATCGGCAACATCATTGCCGGAGCTTATCTTTCTTCCCTGTCCTCTCTGACAAATCTGCTGATTACGGAGTCGGTTCCTTACCTTTCCATTGATATGGCAGGCGCTATTTTAAGTGTGCCGGCGATTGAGTTTGGAAAACTGGGGGATAAGGCGCTGCTGATCCAGTCGCAGTTTTTAGAGGATTCGGTGGAACTGGATGGTTATTTTATCCTGATTCCCACCTTGGAATCCTATGATAAGATCTTATCATCACTTGGCTTATAAGGAAGGCGACGGTTATGGGAAAGATGATAACAGTAGGGATGGCGGATTTAAAGGTCTGCCGTGCGCCGGATAACCTGACGACGTTGGGCTTGGGTTCCTGTGTCGGGGTGGCGCTTTATGATCCGGCTACGATGGTAAGCGGGATGCTCCATTGTATGCTTCCGGACAGCACAAGGATTACAAACCAGCAAAATATCGCAAAGTTTGCAGATACCGGCTTAGACGAACTGGTAAAACAGATGATGTCTATTGGAGCAATGAGGAGCAGGCTGGTGGCCAAAATAGCCGGCGGCGCACAGATGTTTGCATTTTCAAGCGGCAATGATATGATGCGGGTAGGAGATCGGAACGTAGAGGCGGTTAAAGCCAAACTGATGCAGATGCGGATTCGGATATTGGCAGAGGATACCGGGAAAAATTATGGTCGTACCATTGAGTTTTATTCGGAGACAGGGAAATTGTTGATTAAATCAGTGGGGAAAGAGAAGAAATACATATGAGAGAAAAAATGATTCCATTGGTGACAATGCTTTTGGCAGGAGCCGTGACGGGGATTTTGTGTATCTGGAAGCAGTATGATACGCTCTATAGTTTAAAGGCGCTGCTAGGAGTATTGATTGGGTTTTACATATTGGGGCTGATTGCCAGACATTTATATCGGAAAGTGACGGCGGAAAAGCCGGTGCCTCCGACAGAGGAAGAGGAAAACGGCGAGGGCAGCGAGCTTCTTACACAGGAGGGCAGTCAGACAGAATAATCGGGGGAAGGGAAGCATAAACCAGATTTGCAAAGGAACATGGAGGAATTTTCATGCAGTCAAATAAGGAAGATTTGAAAACAAAATTATGGGAAGCGTATAGTAAAAAGCCCACCCCGGAGCTGCGTGAAAAGCTGATTCTGGAATATGCAGGGCTGGTAAAGATCATCGCAGGCAGGATGTCGATGTATTTAGGCTACAACGTGGAATATGACGATTTGGTAGGCTATGGGGTATTCGGCTTAATCGATGCGATTGATAAATTTGATTACGGAAAAGGCGTCAAGTTTGAAACTTATGCCAGCCTGCGGATACGGGGCGCTATTTTGGATCAAATCCGAAAAATGGATTGGATTCCCCGAACGCTCCGGCAAAAGCAGAGGAAACTGGAAACTGCTCTTCAAAAACTGGAAAACGAATATGGTCGTCCGGCAACCGAAGAAGAGCTGGCGCAGGAGTTAAACATTACGGTAGACGAGTATGAAAGCTGGCAGAGTCAGACACAGATGGCAGGACTGATTTCCCTGGACGAATATCTGGAGCAGGGGGGCGAGATGAAGCTGGCGTCCTCCGTCGGAACGGAATCGGATTACGGTCGCCCAGAGGAACAGTTAGAAAAGGCAGAGCTAAAGGAGATGCTCGCGGAAGCGATAGCCGGTCTGACGGAGAAGGAACAAAAGGTAATTGCTTTTTATTATTATGAAGAGCTGACGCTAAAAGAAATCAGTATGATTTTAGAAGTATCGGAGTCGAGAATTTCCCAGCTTCATACAAGAGCGCTTCAAAAGCTGCGGGTAAAGCTGGGCGATTATCTGGATATTTTTGTATCGAGTGGGTTATAGTCGGGAGGGGATACCATGCCAATTCAAACAATCGATCACTATTTGGTGGCTCCGAGGAGCCAGGAGGCATCCCAGGTCAGACAGCAGGATACGGCAAGAGTCCCGCAGGAACAGGGCTTTTTGCAGGTGCAGTCTGACCGGCAGGGAAAGCAGCAGGCAGAACGTACCAGCCAGCTAAAGGAAACAGAGAATAAAGAGGAACGCTATGACGCCAAGGAAAAAGGCAAAAACAGCTATGAGGGGCAGAAGCGGCAGCGAAAAAAACAGAACGATGAGGAGCCAAAGAAGCATACAAGAGAGGGCGGAAGCCTGTTCGATATTAAAATTTAGGGAGCAATGTAAATGGAACTAATAGATATTCTATTTGTAATAATCGGTCTGTTATGTGTAGCGGCGAGCTTTTTCCTGCCGGAAAAACTGGCAGGTAGCCGTCAGAAAGAGGAAAAACGGGCGGCGGATTTAAAGGAAGCGGTTTTAGCCGAGCTTCGGAAAAAGGAAAACCTCGATCGAATCGTGACGGACGCTCTTGCAGAGCTGTCCGGACGAATGCGGGAGCAGAAAAACGAGCTGCTTTTGGACAGTGAATCGGAGTTAGATCGGATGTCCAATGAAAAAATGCTGTCGTTTGGGGAATATTCCGACGAAGTATTAGAAAAAATCAATCAAAATCATATGGAAGTCGTGTTCCTTTACGATATGCTAAAGGAAAAGGAAAGCAGCCTGAAGGATTTTGCAGCGCGTTTGGACGGAACAAACCAGCAGATTCAAAGTTTACTGCAGGAGGCGGAGGAAGAAAACGCAAGATTAGGGGATATTTATCAGCAAGTACAGACTCTTTCTAAACAGGCAGAGGCTACGGTCAGCCGGTATGAAGAGATCCGCAGAAAACAGGCGATTCAGGCGGAAGCCAGAAGACTGGCGCAGATACAGGCACAGGAATTGGCGCAAAGACAGGTGCCGCAAAGAACGCAGGTCAGGGAAGAAGCCGAACCGGTCTATCGATCGGTTCGACCAAATCGACCAGACGATAGACATACGGAGAAAGCGTTGGAAGAAGCTGCTGCTGCAGAGACGCTTATGCTACAAAGAAGAGCAGGAGATCCTGTAAAGGAAGCGCCGCAGGTAAAAGCCGCGCCACGTCAGGCAGTAAGGCGTCCTGTACAGGGGCAGGAGAGCAGAGCCAGAGTAAGAACGCAGGCAGAAGGACAAGCCGCCGCCGGAACTGCGCCGTGCCCGGTGGTAAGACGGGCTGTACAAGACCAGCCGGAGAGAGCGAGGACAGGAATGTCCGCTTCTGTTGTTTCTGGTCAAAGAGAAAGTCAGAGCGTCAAAAGGATGCCGATAAGAACGCCGGAATTTTTAGATATTCCGTCGGAGGAAGAATTGGACGCTGCTTCGATAGAGGAACAAAACGATAGGATTTTGCGGATGTATCGGGGTGGAATGTCTATTTTGGAGATTTCAAAGGCAATGGGCTTAGGTCAGGGCGAGGTTAAACTGGTAGTAGATTTGTTCCATAAATCATAAAACAGGAGCTGTATCAATGAAAAATTATCTGAGAGGTTTTGGAGTCGGTGTTTTGTTTGTGACGATTCTGCTTGTTGTCATACGAAAGCCAGAGACGTTGACCGACGCCGAGGTGCAGAGCCGCGCCGCCCGTCTGGGGATGCTGACGGAGCAGGAGGCGGAGGAAAAAAGGCTGAGCGCTATCCAGGAATCGGAGTTAAAATGGAAGGACGAACTGGAAAAGCAAAAAGAGGGCTATGAAAAGCTTTTAAAACAAAAAGATGACGGCGCGCCAGAAGAAGATGGAAAGCAAGACGAAAAGGATAAACCGGAAGATACGACAGATAAGCCAGAAAACGAGACAAACAACAAAGGAGACAGCGATTCGGACGCAACGGGATCGGATGAGCAAACAGAGAACAACCCAGAGAACGAAGGAGACAGTGCGTCAGACGGAAAAGGAGCAGACGATCAAATAGAGGATGAGAAAACGCCGGAAGGGGAGCAGGCAGAGGGCGGAGAGACACCGGGACTGGTAAAGGTTGAAATTGTGTCCGGTATGACGGCGGAGCAGGTAGCTTCCATGTTGGAAGAAGCTGGTATTATTGAAAGTGTTTCGGAGTTTAAACAGTATTTAAAATCACAGAACCGGCAGACCCTGATTCAAATCGGGACGTTTGAACTGCGGCAGGGAGACGATTTGGAAACAATTATCAATACGATTACAAGGAGATAAGAAAATGAAATTGTATGTGATGCGTCATGGAGAGACCGACGGCAATAAAATACGACTGCTGCAGGGGAGACTGGATAAGCATCTTAATGAAAACGGAAGGAAGCAGGCGGTAAAAGCGGGAGAATATCTGAAAAAAATCCCTTTTGACGCCTGCTATGTCAGTCCACTTTCTAGGACGATGGAGACAGCGGAGCTGGCAACCGGACGGGATCGCACTACTTTTATTCCGGAGGAGCGGATCATTGAGATTTCCTTTGGGAGCATGGAAGGAAGCACGTTGGAGGAGCTGGACGCGGATTTTCGGGATTTTTTCCTGGCGCCGCAGCAATATCAGCCGATTCCCGGCGCCGAATCTTTTCAGGAATTGACGGCGCGGATAACCGATTTTTTGGAGGAACTAAAAACAAAGCCATATCAGCATGTACTGGCGGTATCTCATGGGGCGGCGATTCATGCGTTGCTGTTGGTTGTGGAAAAACGGGAGCTGTCCACCTTTTGGCAGCAGGATATCGGAAACTGCGGCATTACCGAACTGGAACTTATTGGCGGGGAATGGCAGATTACAAAAGCCTGTGAAACGCAGGATTTATATTATGGGAAAGGGGCTTTAAAGGAATGAGCCTGTTAAATGTCGAACATCTGACGCACGGCTTTGGCGACCGGGCTATTTTTCAGGACGTGTCGTTTCGTCTGTTAAAGGGAGAGCATATTGGTCTGATCGGAGCGAATGGAGAAGGAAAGTCTACATTTTTAAATATTATTACGGGTAAACTGGTGCCGGACGAGGGAAAAATCGAATGGGCAAAGCGAGTGCGCGCCGGATACCTGGATCAGCATACCATACTGGAACGAGGGATGACGGTAGGAGATGTTTTGCGGAGTGCGTTTTCCTGGCTGTTCGAGCAGGAAGAGCAGATGAATCAGCTTTGTGAGGAAATGGCTACCGCAGAAGCTGACGAAATGGACAGGATGATGGAAGAGTTTTCCGTGATCCAGGAGCTTTTGACGATGCACGATTTTTATGCGATTGACGTCAAAGTAGAAGAAGTAGCCAGAGCATTGGGCTTGTCGGAACTAGGACTTGACCGGGATGTAGAAGAGCTTTCCGGCGGTCAGAGAACCCGTGTCCTGTTAGGAAAGCTTCTTTTAGAAAAACCGGATATTTTACTGCTGGATGAACCGACCAACTATCTCGACGCCGTTCATATCGAATGGCTCAAGCGTTATCTACAGGAATATGAAAATGCGTTTATTCTGATTTCTCACGATATCCCATTTTTAAATAGTGTGATCAATCTGATCTATCACATGGATCAGCAGACATTAACCAGATACGTGGGAGATTACGATCATTTTCAGGAAGTCTACGCAGTAAAACAGGCACAGCTAGAGGCTGCCTACAACCGCCAGCAGCAGGAAATTTCCGAGCTGAAGGATTTTGTCGCGCGGAACAAAGCGCGGGTAGCGACCAGAAATATGGCGATGTCCCGCCAGAAAAAGCTCGATAAGATGGATGTCATTGAACTGGCTAAGGAGAAACCGAAGCCAGAATTTCATTTCCGTACTGCCAGGACACCGGGACGCTATATATTTCAGACAAAGGATTTGGTGATTGGCTATGAGGAGCCGCTCTCAAAGCCGCTTTGCCTCTCAATGGAGCGCGGAGATAAAATCGTCCTGACCGGAGCCAACGGAATCGGCAAGACGACGCTTTTAAAAAGTATTCTGGGATTGATTCCACCGCTTTCCGGTCAGGTAGAACGAGGCGACTATTTAGAAATCGGCTATTTTGAGCAAGAGCTGACAGGGGATGCCGATCGAACCTGTATTGAGGAAATCTGGCAGGACTTTCCTGCCTTTAGCCAGTATGAGGTACGCGCCGCCCTTGCCAAATGCGGGCTGACGACAAAGCATATCGAAAGTCTGGTACGGGTGTTAAGCGGCGGGGAGCAGGCAAAGGTTCGTCTCTGCAAGCTAATCAACCGGGAGACCAATGTACTGCTCTTGGATGAGCCGACCAATCACCTGGATGTAGATGCAAAAGCAGAACTGCGCCGCGCCCTGACGGAGTATAAAGGAAGTATCCTGATGGTATGCCACGAACCGGAGTTTTATGAGGGGCTGGCAGGGCAGGTTTGGGACTGCAGCCAGTGGACGACAAAGAGATAAGCGATGGTAGAAAACAATGGAAATAATTCTGCCAAATCAAATCGTATTTCATAGAAAAACATGACTAAAGAAATGATGGCGAGTGACCGATATAAATAGCAGAACTAGCATAATGATATCAGAGTAAACGTATCGAACAACAGCGCTTTGGACTCCGCAGGAAGCGAAAAGGAGAGAGGCGTTTCCGATCCCGAACTACAGACGGATAGGAATTTAAGAAAGATTTGATACGTTTACGAGCAAGAAAGGATGAGGCAAATGAAGCAGATGAAAAAGTCAGTTTTGGCATGTGCCGCGTGCTTGGTGCTGATTGCCGTAGCATGTATCGGCTGGAAAAGTCATGTACGCGCGACAGGTGAATTACTGACCGTAACCGAGATCAATTACCAGAACAGTACCATTACCTTGACCGGAAACGGAGATAGCGTAGTATATTTCTCCAATTCCAGTGCAAAGAAATGGGAAGAAGCTGGAACCTTTGAAAATGGGAAATGTGTATTTGACATTTCTTGGGTAAGTTTATCTAGTAACTATGTGATATCCTTTAAAGGGGAT
>CAJUFW010000003.1:1655-6995 GCA_910585655.1 uncultured Lachnospiraceae bacterium | reverse complement strand
AGGGGATAAGTCAGACGGTGTTTTAAAGGTGACGATTCCAAAGCAGGTAACAAACTTTAAGGTAAAATATGTGCCGGATAATAACGAGCAGCCGTTTACCTTTACCGGGGTTACTACCGGACGTACCATTCAGTGGAGAAAGAATGGCGTAGGGGAGTGGAGTTATTGGGCAGAAGGAACGACCAATACCAGCTTGGCATATCTGAAAGAGAATGGGGCTACTCTCTATTTCCGTTTGGCTCCGGAAAACGGAAATTCGGTTTCTAATACCGGAAAACGTGCCAGTAAAGAGGTATCTGTGAAAGTATCTGCTAAAAAGGCAGCGCCAACTGTGAATGTAGATGCTTCTAAATTTACGATTCCATTAGATAATAAAATGTCTTACCGAGTATTGACATTAGATGATAATAATAATTTAGTGGGTGAAAAAGAAGCAGCTTGGACAACAGTTAGTAATAAGAAGACTTATAGTCTTTCTGAACTAGCACCTGATGTTATGCTATCAGGAACAGACAAAACACAGGCAAAGCCGGTAGCATTACAAATTAAAAACAGTGCTACAAAAACAGCTCAGGAATCAAGAGTGACTACGATTATCATTCCAGCGCAGGGAAGTATTGCAAAAGGAACAGAGAGTAAAGATGGAATCAGCATGGATTATGCAAGCTCCTCCTCTCTTTACATTGAAATATTAGCAAATAAAGCAGATACTCCATATGAATATTGTATTATAGACAAAGATAATTATGTACCAAATGATTTAGAGTATAGCCGAATCACATGGACAGCAATGTCTGGAACGAAAGTAACTTTAGATTCTAAGACAGCAAAACCAGGAAGTCATATTTTTGTCAGAAAGAAAGCCGTTGGGAAACAGGGGGATGAAAAATTTGCTCTTGCTTCTAAAGAACTGGAATTAACAGAGGCAACAGGTGTAACTTATCCGGCAGCCTTAACATTAAGCGAATCAAAAACGTTTGCGGTTCCGGCAGGTTATGTGAAAGACGCAGATGGCAGACGTTTAGAGTTTACGGCGACAAGTCAGTATGCAAATGCAGAAGTGACTTCCATCGAATTTAAGGATATACATGGAAGATCTTATGGAACTGTAAGCTGTACCAGTACTTCTAAAGAAAATGAAAACCCTACTGGCTCAGGAGATAAGTATTTGATTACTACACAAATTACATCAACAGCTAATTTGGATAGTAAAAAAGAAGCTTGGAATAAAGAGCTTCGGGCATATATTACATTGTCTAACGGTGATAAGATTGAAAGCACAGATGAAAAGGGTATTACCTTAAAGTTGTATCCTCCTACTGTTGTAAAGAATCCGACAGAAGCAGAAAAAGATAAATTCGGAACTTATTATCAGCAGTATAAGACAGATTTTGATAGAATTTATATGTCTAATGATACAGGGCATGATAAGACGTTTAAATTTATCTTAGAACTGGGAACACAATATAAATATAATATTAGTGATGCTGCATCTACAGGAGTTCCGGTTACAATAAGCAATATGGCTTATGGAGATGTATCTTTAGTTGTATCTTCATATGAGAAAGCTGCTGACAAGACAATTGATGCGACAGAAGAAGCTGAGTATGGTGGTAAAGGAGAACCAGATGTTATGGTTTGCTATGAAGATACCACAAACAATGCTGGCGAGGTAGTAAGAAAGGCTTACGTAACGGTACATGTGAATAAATTTGAGCAAAAAGTAAAGGAACTAGGGACAAAATTACCATTTAAGATTACATTAAATAACGGTGAGATTTTAGATTCTAATATCTCTATGACTTTGGCGGAAACTGCTACAGTACCTAAAACACGTACTATTTCGTTTGCGCAAGGTGGTTTAAAAGAAAAAGAAATAGAGAAAGATAAGAATGGTAATATTATCTCAGAAATATTTCTCGATAGTTATCCAATAGAAGTACAGTTGTCTGATAAATTAGGAAAATATATTCCTACAATAACAGATGTAAAATGTAATTTAAATGGTCAGTCCTTTTCTATTTCTGGAGGGTTAGATGGTGAGGGAAATACTTTTTCAATTAAATTACAAAATGCAAAGCTAAATAAGTTGCCGCAAGGAAGTGGAGAAATAATGATCGAATTTAGCAATGGAACAACTGTAAAAGCTGGTACTATTTCGGTTACTGCACCTGCTAACAAATAATGAAGAAAGGAGTATCACATCATGAATAAAATCTTAACCAAACGAATCGCATTATTTCTGATGGCTGTCTGTCTGATAGCTGGATGCGCCTTTCTAAGTGGAGTAAAGGCGTCCGCAGCCGATACCTCTACCACAGCTCCGGCTGCAAGAGAGGTTTCCGTTACGGAAATTAACTATGACAACTTAACAATGACGGTTGATATGGGCGGAAATTCTATTTTATATTATTCCAAGGATGATAAAACCTGGTATGAAATGGAAGGCTCTGATATGACAGCCAGTACAAGGGCAGAAGGCACAAAAGTAATGGACATTGCTTGGATGACTACTACTAAGGATACTTCGATTTATCTAAAAGGCGATAAAAACAAGAGATCCGTCGAAGTAACGATTCCAAAACAGAATACTGCTCTAAAAGTAAAGTTTGATAAGGCAGAAGGTACGTTGGAGTTTGAAAATGAAGAAACTACAGTCTTCCAGTGGAGAAAGAGTACGGATTATAACTGGAATACAGCGCCAATCGGGGAATCTGCCAAGACAGATGGTGCTACTACTACGATGACATGGGCGCAGTTTTTAGAGGAGTTAGAAGCTCTTCGTATCAAAGGTGGTAAGATTGTTGTAAAAACACCTGGTACAAATGGAGCAGTAGAAAACGGAAGCCTGAACGTAGGAGTAAGACCAAGTAAAGAAGTGACCGTGACAATCTCTAAGCGTGGTAATGCACCAAGTACTTCTCTAAATGTAAAGAAGCTGACGTTAAATACGACAACAAAACAGGAATATAGCACGGATAATGGAATAACCTGGAAGGATTGTTCTAAAACTATGAAGTTAAAAGAGGTTCTTCCACAAGTATTTGAAGGGCAGGATGGAACCATAAAAATCCGTACTCAGGCAACTGCTAAGGCGGGATATTCTAAAATTTTAACATTAGTAGTAAAAGGGCAGGAAGCAGCGCCAACAGGTGATATGACTGGTGGTTATGTGGAGGAGAATAGTAAAACAACAAAATTTGTTATCCAATTTCCAAAGGCAACGAAGACGACTCCATATGAATATATGATAGTAAAGCCAGGCGCTACGTTTGATGAGACAAAAACCTGGAAGTCAGTTACCAAGGATAAGGTAATTAAATTAAGTAAGACTGCAGCCCCAGATGGTTCTACTATCTATTATCGGAAGAAAGGTATTGCCGCTAATAAGACAAAAGGAACCCCGGCAGTCCTGCCGTCGGCATATACCACAATGAATGTTATACTTCCGGCTGCTGGTACTACGACTCCAAACTAAAGGAACTAGCTTTAGAAGTAATCCGTAAAAAGACAGAATAATAACACCCCCTTTCAGGCAAGTGGGAAAGCAGAACCAATCCTACTGCCCGAAAGGGGGTATTCTGTTATAGCTAAAATCAACGCAATACAAGAAACAATAGAATATGATACGATTCTAGGGTAATGCTAGTATAAGTAGAATAGAATGATTGAATTCAAAATATTCAAATTACAAACAGAAATGGAGGTGCCAGCGATGGCTTATATACTAAAAAAAGGCAGTCAATATTGTTATCTTAATGCCAATGGAAGAGTCTGTAAAACAGAAAATATCGGACAAGCGAAACGATTTACAAAGGAGGAAGCCACTGCAGTTTTAAACAGATCAACTAAAAAACTGGCTGGTTATGAACTATTTGATTTAGATGCTGACCAGAAAACAAAAGCAATGAGTAAAGTAAAACGGAAAAACTTTTCCTCTGAGGATAGAATAACGGTTTACAATCAATATGAAGGGAAATGCGGGATATGTGGGAGATTTGTACCGTTTGACGAATTTACGATTGACCATATGATTCCTTTATCAAAGGGCGGGACAAATGAATTAAAAAATCTGCAATGCGCCTGTAAGACTTGTAATGCACTAAAACAAGATAGTTTGTCCGAGGATTTTATGAAAAAGCTAGAGGAAATTGTTCTCTATCAGATGAAAATGAATTATAACGAAGCGTTTTGTAACAAAATCAATACAATTCGGAATCAAAGAAAAAAAGTCAGAATAAAAGGAAACCTGCGGATGCTTCGGCAGAGGCTTCAAAGCCGAAAAAAGTTATGAGAAGATGGAGATTGGATTTGACTGGATAATTTTGAAAAAAAGCTTGCAGAATAGCGTAATTCATGCTACAATAGCAAAGTCGTGAAAACACACGTATGCAGATTTCTGCCTTGGTGCCGGAGCTGGTATCGCGCTCTGGTCGGGAGGAAAGTAGAAGCATGCGGAAGATTTTAACCAAATGGAGGTAAAACAAATGAGTGTAATTTCTATGAAGCAGTTACTGGAAGCAGGCGTGCATTTCGGGCATCAGACCAGAAGATGGAACCCAAAGATGGCAGAGTACATCTATACCGAGAGAAATGGAATTCACATCATTGATTTGCAGAAGTCCGTAGGTAAGGTGGACGAGGCTTACTATGCAATCAAAGATATTGTAGCAGACGGCGGTACAGTTCTGTTTGTAGGAACCAAGAAGCAGGCGCAGGATGCGGTAAAGTTAGAAGCAGAGCGTTGCGGAATGTTCTATGTCAATGAAAGATGGTTAGGCGGTATGCTGACAAACTTTAAGACCATCCAGAGCCGTGTGGCACGTTTAAAGAAGATTGAGGAAATGTCAGAGGACGGAACGTTTGATGTTCTGCCAAAGAAAGAAGTTATCGCTTTGAGGAAAGAATGGTCTAAGTTAGAAAAGAACCTCGGCGGTATTAAAAATATGAAGAGAATCCCGGATGCTATCTTTGTAGTCGATCCGAAAAAGGAAAGAATCTGCGTACAGGAAGCCCATACTTTGGGAGTTCCGTTGATTGGTATTGCAGATACCAACTGTGATCCGGAGGAATTGGATTATGTCATCCCGGGCAATGACGATGCAATCCGTGCAGTAAAACTGATTGTAGCAAAGATGGCAGATGCTGTGATCGAGGCAAATCAGGGCGTACAGATGAGCGACGCAGAGGCTTCTCCTGCAGAGGAAGAGGCTCCGGCAGAAGAAATCGCTGCTGAGACTGAGGAATAAGAAGATAGAAGAAACGGAGGGATTTCATTATGGCTATTACAGCAGGAATGGTAAAGGAGTTACGTGAGAAGACCGGAGCAGGTATGATGGA
>CAJUFW010000003.1:0-1645 GCA_910585655.1 uncultured Lachnospiraceae bacterium | reverse complement strand
CCTTTGAGCGGGCACCGGCACAGCAACACAGGCAATGGCGAAATTCAAAAATCTATCGAATATTCTGGCAATTTTATGTTTCGCAATTGCCTGGCACATTAATCTTTAGGAGGATAAAAGAATGGCATTTACAGCTAAAGACGTAAAAGAACTCAGAGAAATGACAGGCTGCGGTATGATGGACTGTAAAAAGGCTCTTGCGGAGACAAATGGAGATATGGAGGCTGCCGTTGAGTTCTTGAGAAAGAACGGTATGGCAAAGGCTGAGAAAAAGGCAGGCAGGATTGCAGCAGAAGGTGTTGTCGCTGCCAATGTAAGCGAGAACGGTAAAGTTGCCGCTATCGTAGAGGTAAATTCCGAGACAGACTTCGTAGCAAAGAACGAGAAGTTCCAGACTTATGTAGCAGCAGTAGCAGCACAGGCTACCACTACTACAGCCGCTGATATTGATGCGTTTTTGGCAGAGCCATGGGCAGAAGATACCAGCAAGACCGTAAAAGAGGAGCTGGCAAGCCAGATCGCAGTAATCGGCGAAAACATGAACATTCGTCGTTTTGCCCAGGTAAAGATCGAAAATGGCTTTGTTCAGGAATATATCCACGGCGGCGGACGAATCGGTGTTCTTTTAGAGGTAGAGTCAGATGTAGTCAATGCTGAAGTAAAAGAGGCTGCCAAGAATGTAGCGATGCAGATCGCAGCAATGTATCCAAAGTATGTGAGCAACAATGAGATTCCAGAGGAATACAAGGCTCATGAAATGGAGATTTTAAAGGCTCAGGCTATGGCGGATCCGGCAAATGCCGAAAAGCCGGAAAACATCATCGAGAAGATGCTGACCGGACGTCTGAACAAGCAGATGAAAGAAATCTGCCTCTTAGACCAAGTATACGTTAAGGATAGCGATATGACTGTTCAGAAATACGTAGAAAGCGTAGCAAAGGCAAATAATGCAGCTATCACGATCAGAAGCTTTGTCCGCTTCGAGACCGGTGAGGGATTGGAGAAGAAGGAAGAGGATTTTGCGGCTGAGGTAGCAGCTCAGATGAATGCGTAAGTGAACTTTATTGCGAATTTTTGAAAATGAAACCCCTTGTAGGTGGCATTGAAATGCCATTTACAGGGGTTTTTGGCATTTCCCGTATTAAGATATAAAAGAGATTAGGGATAATGTAATTGATGGATTAGTTATTTAATGGTATACTGTTAATTATAGAATGATTTAAAAGGAACGGTCAAAAATGAAATTTGAGTGGGATGAAGAAAAAAATATTATAAATAAGGAAAAACATAAAATTTCTTTTGAAACAGCAGCATATGTTTTTGAGGATCCTTATTATATTGAAATGTTTGATTTTGAGCATAGTGTTGATGAGGACAGATATATTGCAATAGGAAAAGTTGGTGATGTATTGTTTGTAGTATTTACAGAACGAAAGGAAACGATTCGATTAATTTCAGCTAGAGTTGCAACGAATGCAGAAAAGGAGCTTTATTATGATCAGAACATTAATTATTGAGAGTGGACAAAAACCTACAGAAGAACAATTAAAAGAGATTGAAGAGGCGAAAAAAAGTCCTATTAACTTTGACGAGGATTGTGGGGAGTTGTCGCCAGCCATGATGAAGGCGTTTAAGAGTGCGGTTG
>CAJUFW010000002.1:21696-60064 GCA_910585655.1 uncultured Lachnospiraceae bacterium | reverse complement strand
GATCCCCATCTCGATCAAGGACTCAACAGTTACTACTGCGCCATCCTCAAAACGATTCAGCACATCTACATTAATGCCTACGATTTCCTTGGAGTTACGGTTATGGAACCCTCTCTTTGGAATTCTTCGGAACAACGGCATCTGACCGCCTTCAAAGCCCGGTCTCGGTGCGCCGGAACGAGCCTTCTGACCTTTATGTCCCTTGCCTGCAGTCTTTCCGTTTCCGGAACCATGTCCGCGACCTCTTCTGAAATCATTTTGCTTGGAACCATCAGCCGGTCTTAATTCTGATAAATTCATAGTGTACACCTCCTCGCTTGATTATGCTAGTTCTTCTACCTTTACCAAATGACAAACCTGCTTTACCATACCTCTGGTAGCTGCGTTATCCGGCAGCTCTACAGAATGGTTGGTCTTGTGCAGACCAAGTGCCTCCACGGTTTTCTTATGCTTTGGGATGGCACCGATTGTAGATTTTGTCAAGGTTACTTTTAATTTACCTGCCATTTCAACTCACGCCTTTCTATAACTCTTCTACCGAAATACCGCGCAGCTTTGCCACCTCTTCCGGAGTCTTTAACTGGCTCAAGCCTGCAATCGTAGCCAGCACAACATTCTGCTTGTTGTTGGAACCCAGGGACTTGGTACGGATATTCTTAAAACCAGCCAGCTCCAATACGTTACGAGCCGGACCGCCTGCGATGATACCAGTACCTTCCGGAGATCTCTTTAACAGCACGGAAGCGCTTCCGAACTTGCCTACAAAATCGTGAGGTACACTTCCATTATCGTCTAACGGAAGTTCGATCATCTTTTTGATTGCATCTTCTTTTCCTTTGCGGATAGCTTCCGGAATTTCCGTTGCTTTGCCCAGGCCGGCGCCCACGTGTCCGTTCTTATCACCGACTACGACCAGAGCTGTAAACCTCATATTCCGTCCACCCTTTACAACCTTGGTGACACGCTTAATGGCTACTACCTTATCTTCCAGCTCCATACTGCTGGTATCAAGGTTTAATCTCTTCATGTGGTTTTCCCTCCTGACTAGAATTCCAGACCAGCTTCTCTCGCTGCCTCTGCTAATGCCTTTACTTTTCCCTGATAAATAAAACCGCCTCTGTCAAACACAACGGTATTGATACCTTTTTCCAGAGCTTTCTTTGCTACAGCCGTGCCGACTGCAGCGGCAGCAGCGGTATCGTTGGTTTTTTCCAGCTCGGCCTTTACGGCTTTGTCCAGTGTAGACGCAGAAACTAAGGTAGTGCCGGCATTATCGTCAATGACCTGTGCATACATATGGTTATTGCTTCTGAACACAGCCAGACGTGGCCTTTCGGCTGTTCCTGCCAGACGGGAACGAAGTCTTCTATGCTTTTTCTGACGAACCTTACTTCTTGACTCTTTGCGAACCATTCTCTTTTCACTCCTTTATTATTTCTTACCAGTCTTACCGACCTTACGTCTAATCACTTCATCCGCATACTTGATACCTTTGCCCTTGTATGGCTCTGGGCGTCTCTTCTCCCGGATCTCTGCAGCGAACTGACCAACTTTTTCTTTATCTATACCCTTGACAATAATCTTATTCTGCCCATCTACAACCGTCTCAATACCTTCCGGATCTACCATCACAACCGGATGGGAGTAACCTAAGGACAGGGTTAATTCCTTGCCGGACTTTGCTGCCCTGTAGCCGACGCCGTTTACCTCTAATATCTTCTCATAGCCGTCTGTTACGCCGACTACCATGTTGTGTACCAGAGTTCTGGTCAGACCATGAAGGGATTTCATCTTCTTTAAGTCGTTCGGTCTGGATACGATGATCTCAGCACCTTCCATTTTAATGTCCATTTCTGCCGGAAGCACTCTCTCCAGAGTACCCTTCGGTCCTTTTACTGTCACCTTATTATTTTCTGCAATATCTACAGTAACACCTGCAGGTATTGCGATAGGCATTTTTCCAATACGTGACATGCCCGCACCTCCTATTTTTAGTTCCGCAGTTCCCCTCCCAAGACGCCTTTCTTAAGATCAATTTCCAGCCGCAAAGCAACGCGTCTGTAAATCGATCTGCGTCTTGTCCGGTACACTGCTGATTTAAGTTCCGCAGAACCGGGTTCTACCCGGTTTTCACCTACCCAAGACGCCTTTCCTAAGATCAATTTCCAGCCGCAAAGCAGCGCGTCTGTAAATTGATCTGCGTCTTGTCCGGTACACTGCTAATTTCAGTTAATTTTACCAAACGAAAGCCAGTACCTCGCCGCCTACGTTTAATTTTCTTGCTTCTTTATCTGTAATAACGCCCTTGTTCGTGGAAATGATCGCTACGCCCAGACCGCCTAATACCTTTGGCAGTTCTTCGCAGTTCGCATATACCCGAAGACCTGGCTTGGAGATTCTCTTGAGACCGGAAATAACCTTTTCATTTTTATCTCTGCCGTACTTTAAGGTAATATGAATACTCTTAAACCCGTTTACTTCCTCGATCTCATATTTCTTAATATAACCTTCCTTGAGAAGAATTTCGGCAATGGAAATCTTCATCTTGGAAGCAGGCACATCAACGGTATCGTGCTTTGCGGTATTTGCATTACGGATTCTTGTAAGCATATCTGCAATCGGATCACTAAACATAATTCGCTTCCTCCTTCTTCATCACCAGCTTGCTTTCTTTACGCCTGGAATCTGTCCCTTATATGCCAACTCACGGAAGCAGATCCTGCAGATTCCGTATTTTCTCAGATAAGCGTGTGGACGACCACAGATCCTGCAACGATTGTAGGCTCTGGTGGAAAATTTCGCCGGACGCTGCTGTTTCAGCTTCATTGCTGTCTTCGCCATAAATTTAACCTCCTATTTATAGTCCCGCAGCTCCTCTCCCAGGATACTTACCCTATGTTCAATTTCCAGCCGCAAAGCAAGCGCGCCTGCAAATCGAACTGTACCCTGTCCGATACGCTGCTGATTTGATTATTTACTAAATGGAATTCCAAATAATGTCAATAACTCGCGTGCTTCCTCATCGGTGTTGGCGGTGGTGACGAAGATAACATCCATACCACGTACCTTATCGATCTTATCATATTCGATCTCCGGGAAGATGAGCTGCTCGCGGATACCCAGTGCATAGTTTCCTCTGCCGTCAAACGCATTGGCGTTGACACCGCGGAAGTCACGTACACGAGGCAATGCCAGGTTAATCAAGCGATCTGCGAACTCGTACATCTTGTCGCCGCGCAGCGTTACTTTACAGCCGATAGCCATACCCTCTCTGATCTTAAAGTTAGCCACAGACTTCTTTGCCTTTGTCAAAACCGGCTTCTGACCTGTGATGATTTCCATATCTCTGGCAGCGGCTTCCAAAATTTTAGAATTTTCTTTTGCTTCGCCGACGCCCATATTTACTACGATCTTCTCCAGCTTCGGAATCTGCATCACGTTCTTATAACCGAACTTCTTCTGCATAGCCGGAGCGATCTCCTTGCTATAAATTTCTCTCATTCTGCTACTCACGTTTCCTGACCTCCTCTCCTAATCAGTCGATTACCTCTCCGGTGGATTTTGCAACACGTACCTTCTTCGGTCCGTTCTTACCCTCCTCGGTTTTAAAACCGATCCTGGTTGGCTTGCCCTTATGAACATACATCACGTTCGATGCGTCAACCGGAGCTTCCTGATGGACGATACCGCCCTTCGGATTGGTCTGGGAAGCCTTGCTGTGTTTTGTTACTGTATTGACGCCTTCTACCAATACTCTGCCATCCTTTACGGAAAGAACCTTGCCTTCCTTTCCTTTATCTTTACCAGTGATCACCCTTACGGTATCACCCTTTTTAATCTTGCTGGTTGCCACTTTTAGCACCTCCTTATAATACTTCCGGAGCCAAAGAAACAATCTTCATGAACTGCTTTTCACGAAGCTCTCTTGCGACTGGCCCAAAAATACGGGTTCCCCTCGGATTCTTATCCTCACGGATGATTACGGCTGCATTTTCGTCAAAGCGGATATAGGAACCGTCTTTCCGGCGCGCACCCTTTACGGTACGTACCACAACGGCTTTTACCACATCACCCTTTTTTACAACACCGCCTGGTGTTGCATCTTTAACGCTGGCAACAATCACATCTCCGATAGCTGCATATCTTCTAGTTGAGCCGCCTATTACACGGATACAAAGTAATTCCTTTGCTCCGGTATTGTCAGCAACTTTTAATCTTGATTCCTGCTGTATCATGACTAACCTCCATTCTACCGTTCTTACGGCGTTTTACCGCGCGTTCCGCCACCGCACTTAGCGTGCCTTCTCGATGATTTCTACCAATCTCCATCTCTTGTCCTTGGACAACGGCCTGGTCTCCATAACCCGTACCCGATCCCCGGTATGGCACTCGTTATTCTCGTCATGAGCTTTCAGCTTATAGGTTCTCTTTACGATCTTCCCATACAACGGATGCTTTACATTATCTACCACAGCTACTACGATGGTCTTATCCATCTTGTCGCTGACTACCTTACCTGTCCGAGTCTTTCTAAGGTTCCTTTCTGCCATGTCTATGGTCTCCTTTCCTGAACTTGCTGAGCCTTTGTTTATTGAGCTTTAGCCGCTCTGGTCTGCTCGGAAATCACGGTCTGGATTCTTGCGATATCCCTTCTGACTTCCTTAATCCGGCTCGTATTATCCAACTGATTTGTTGCGTTCTGGAACCTCAGATTGAAAAGTTCCTTTTTAGCAGCTACTAATTCTTCCGTCAGCTCTACAGTTGATTTCTTCTTCAGGTCTTCCATATATTTATTCTTCTTCACTGCCCGCACCTCCTTCTAAGTCTGCGCGAGAAACGATCTTGCACTTTACCGGCAGCTTATGAGTCGCAAGACGAAGCGCCTCTTTTGCAACCTCCTCTGCTACACCGGCAATCTCAAACATAACGCGCCCCGGCTTTACTACTGCTACCCAGTATTCCAACGTACCTTTTCCGGAACCCATACGGGTTTCTGCCGGTTTGGTGGTTACTGGCTTATCCGGGAATATCTTAATCCAAACCTTACCGCCACGCTTGATATAACGAGTCATAGCGATACGGGCTGCTTCTATCTGATTGGACTTAATCCATGCAGGCTCTAATGCTACAATACCATACTCGCCATACGTAATCGTATTGCCCCTGGTAGCCTTTCCCTTCATGGAGCCACGAAACTGCTTACGATGTTTTACCCTCTTAGGCATTAACATTATTTATCGCTCCCTTCCTTTTTGTTGGCTTTCACAGGAAGTACCTCACCCTGATAAATCCATACCTTTACGCCGACCTTACCATAGGTGGTATCGGCTTCTGCAAATCCATAGTCGATGTTCGCGCGCAAAGTCTGAAGCGGAATCGTACCCTCGCTGTAGAACTCGGTACGAGCCATGTCGGCGCCGCCTAAACGACCGGATACAGAAGTCTTAATACCCTTTGCACCGGACTTCATCGTCCTGGACATACAGGATTTCATTGCACGCCGGAAAGAAATACGATTTTCAAGCTGACCTGCGATATTCTCTGCTACCAACTGTGCGTTGTTATCCGGTCTCTTAATCTCTTTAATATCGATCATCAGCTTCTTTGCCGTCAGCTTCTGAACCTCTTCTTTTAACTTCTCAATCTCGGAACCGCCCTTGCCGATTACCAAACCCGGCTTTGCTGTATAAATAATGACCTTTAACCGGTCAGATGCACGCTCCATCTCGATTTTAGCCACACCTGCACTGTACAGCTTTTTCTTCAGATAGGTTCTGATATTATAATCTTCCACCAGATTGTCAGCAAATTCAGCTTCTGCATACCATTTGGAATCCCAGTCGCTGATAATACCGACTCTTAAACCATGAGGATTAACTTTCTGTCCCATTTGTCCTTGCTCCTTTCCGATTATCTTTCATTCAGCACGATTGTAATGTGGCTCATTCTCTTTTCAATCCGGTAAGCGCTTCCCCGCGCTCTCGGCTGAATCCTCTTCATAGTAGGTCCCTTGTTGGCATAACATTCTTCAATATAAAGCCGCTCCGGGTTCATACCATTGTTGTTCTCCGCATTTGCAATAGCTGACTTCAATAATTTCTCTATCAGGGTAGAAGCATATCTAGGGTTGTATGCTAAAATACCAAGTGCTGTCTCCACATCCTTGCCACGGATTGCGTCAAGTACGAAACAAGCCTTCTGGACGGATACCCGTGCATAAGATAACTTCGCGGACGGTCTGGTATCCCTCTGGTTCTCGTTCCTCTCTCTCTTAATCTGGGATCTATGTCCTTTTGCCATGGATGTTACCTCCTTTCAATCTACGCCCTAACGACGTGTCTTCTTTTCGTCCTTACCATGTCCTCTGTAGGTTCTGGTTGCTACAAACTCACCCAGCTTGTGTCCAACCATGTCCTCTGTGATATATACCGGGACATGCTTCCGTCCGTCATGGACAGCAATCGTATGTCCGACAAAGCTTGGGAAGATGGTAGAACGGCGTGACCAGGTTTTGATAACGCTCTTATCTCCGGATGCGTTTAACGCATCAATCTTTTTCAGTAAATGATCATCCGCAAACGGTCCCTTTTTCAGTGATCTTGCCATGGGTTCTTTCCTCCTTTATTATTTAACAACGCTCTTTCCGTCTCTTGTCCTTACAATCATCTTGTTGGACTGCTTGTTCTTCTTCCTGGTCTTTAAACCAAGCGCTGGCTTACCCCAAGGAGTAACTGGGCCTGGACGTCCAATACCAGTCTTACCTTCACCACCACCGTGCGGATGGTCGTTCGGGTTCATGACGGAACCACGTACTGTCGGGCGGATACCCATATGGCGCTTGCGGCCTGCCTTACCAATGTTGATCAGCTCATGGTCAATATTACCTACCTGACCGATAGTAGCGCGGCAGTTGATCGGCACCATTCTCATTTCACCGGACGGCATTCTCAAGGTAGCATACTTGCCTTCCTTTGCCATCAACTGTGCGGCGTTTCCTGCTGCACGAACAAACTGCCCGCCCTTGCCAGGATACAGCTCTACATTATGAATCTGCGTACCAACCGGAATATCGGATAACGGCAGACAGTTTCCTACTCTTACTTCGGCATTCGGCCCATTCATAATCTTGTGACCAACCTGCAGTCCGTTTGGAGCCAGGATATAAGCCTTCTCGCCGTCTGCATAACAAATCAGTGCGATGTTGGCTGTCCGGTTCGGATCGTACTCAATTGCCAAAACCGTTGCCGGAACATCGTCTTTTCTTCTCTTAAAATCAATGATTCTGTATTTTCTTCTGGAACCGCCGCCCTGATGTCTTACGGTAATCTTACCCTGATTGTTGCGGCCTGCTCTTTTATTTAAAGAAACCACTAAGGACTTTTCCGGAGTTGTCTTGGTAATCTCCGCGAAATCGGAACCTGTCATGTTTCTTCTGGAAGGTGTATATGGGTTATACTTTTTGATTCCCACTTTTGTTGCACTCCTTTCATTCTCATCTGTACGGCGCTGTCCGAAGCATTCCGGCTATCCACAACGCCGCCTGGCGTTTCCTGTAGAAAACCGTCCCGTACAAATCGCATCTTATCGGCTGCGAACCTTAATTATCTATTGACCTATTCTTATAGACCCTGGAAAATCTCAATATCAGCGCTGTCCTCGGTCAACTGCACGATGGCTTTCTTTACCTTCGCGGTTTTGCCGATGTCATTGCCTCTTCTGCGGTTCTTTCCATTGACGTTCATGGTGTTGACCTTTGCCACCTTCGCTCCGGAAAACATCTTTTCTACTGCTTCCTTAATCTGCCCTTTTGTGGCGTCCGGATGAACAGAAAACATGTATTTCTTTTCGCTCATGACATTCATACTTTTCTCGGTGATGATTGGCTTTAAAATCACATCATAATACTTAATATCTGCCATTATGCGTACACCTCCTCAAGCTTCTGTGCAGCATCCTTAGTGATAACCAGCGTATCATACTTCAGGATGTCGTATACGTTGATGGTGTTGGTCAGGGCAGTTCTTACTCCTTCGATATTCCGTGCAGAAAGCTGAACTTTCTCATTCTTCTCTCCCATCACGACCAGCGCTTTTTTTACCTTTAAGTTCTCTAATACCTTCACCATATTTTTGGTTTTAATCTCGCTAAAATCGAGGTTCTCTAACACAACGATCTTATTTTCTGCCACACGGCTGGACAAAGCAGAACAAATAGCAGCAGCCTTTTCCTTTCTGTTCATCTTAAAGGAATAGCTTCTTGGCTTCGGTGCGAATACCACTCCGCCGCCTGTCCACTGAGGAGCCCTGGTAGAACCCTGTCTTGCATGACCGGTTCCCTTCTGTCTCCACGGCTTCTTTCCGCCGCCTCTTACTTCGGAACGTGTCCGTGCGCTCTGCGTACCCTGGCGTTTGTTTGCCAACTGCTGAACAACTGCCATGTGTACTAAATGGTCATTGATTTCGGTTCCGAATACGGCGTCGTTTAACTCCATACTGCCGACTTCTTTCCCTTCCATATTATAAACAGCTACATTTGCCATTAGAATGTTCCTCCTTCCTGATCAGGCGATATTATTTTGCGGTCTTTACTGACTCTTTCAACATTACCATGGCTTTCTTTGGTCCCGGAACGGCGCCCTTTACCAAAATCAGGTTCTTTTCTGCGTCTACTCTTACCACCTCTAAATTCTGAACGGTAACTTTAACGCTTCCCATATGACCTGCCATTTTCTTTCCCTTGAATACCTTGCTCGGATCGGAGCAGGCACCGTTGGAACCGGCATGTCTGTGGTACTTAGAACCGTGTGCCATAGGTCCTCTGGATAATCCATGTCTCTTAATAGCGCCCTGGAATCCTTTTCCCTTGGAAGTAGCGGTTACGTCAATCTTATCTCCGGCTGCAAACACGTCAGCCTTGATTTCCTGTCCTACTGCATACTCCTCGGCGTTCTCTAACCTGAACTCTTTTAAATATCTCTTAACCGGAACACCTGCTTTTGCAAAATGCCCCTTTAACGGCTTGTTCACAAGGGTTTCGCGGATATCGCCAAATCCTACCTGAACTGCACTGTAACCGTCGTTCTCCACAGTCTTGACCTGTGTAACGACAACCGGACCTGCCTCCAGTACGGTGACTGGAATCAGAACTCCGTCTTCCCCAAAGATCTGGGTCATTCCCACTTTGGTTGTCAGCATTGCTTTCTTCATTGCTTTCTGCACCTCCTGTTAATCTACAGCGGAGCGTTTGGATATTTGGCTAACGGTTGTCCGGCTTACATATTTGAAAAATGCTCTGCATTTTCCAAATTGTCCTGCGACTTTCAGTCGCATGGCTTCTTAACCGCGTCCAACGCCTTCCTCTCAATCTCCTAACGCTCATCCTAGATGGCTTATACCGAGTGCTTCGTCCGACCTGGCGGCTACCATATCGGTATCCAATATGTTTGCGCAAACACAGCCTTATAAAAACTGTGTCCTTTATAACCGTCACCGGAACCTGGTCTCTATATTAAACCGTAAGGATTTCACTTTCCTGCTTACTGTCTTATTTTGCCTTCATCTTGATGTCGATGTAAACGCCGGCAGGCATCTCCAGCCTGGACAGAGCGTCTACGGTCTTCTGAGACGGCCCTAAAATATCAATCAGCCGTTTGTGGGTTCTCTGCTCGAACTGCTCTCTGGAATCTTTGTACTTGTGAACAGCACGAAGGATAGTAACTACTTCCTTCTTAGTCGGCAGCGGCACAGGTCCGCTTACCTTAGATCCCGTTTTCTTTACAGTGTCGATGATTTTTGCGGCAGATTGGTCGATCAACTGATGATCGTATGCCTTCAGGGTGATTCTCATTACTTGACTTGCCATAAAAAAAGTCGCCTCCTTATTCGCACTTTCGGCAAACGCTCTCCTCATTTTAGAACGCCTACCATCTTATCAGTACGACAAGCGGTGACTGTACACTTACCCGTGTGTTTCCTTCCTGCTAACATTCCTTCCGCTTTCCGGTTCCACACTCTTTCTGCCCGCAGCATATCTCCGCTCGCGCAGAAACTTCCGATATATTTGTACAGTGACTTGTCGCCAGGTTTGCAGGTCATTTTGACCTCTTGACATTCGCTCCACGGAAAACCCGCCCTCTTTTGGGGCAGCAACCTCACGCTTCATCGCTATCAATGTCACAGCAACGTTCATTATACACGCATTTTCCAGGCATTGCAAGGCTTTTTTCATTTTCTTCCTGCTTTGCTGTGTAAAATTTTTCACAAAATTTTGTTTTATTTTTGTGCATTTTATCCAGTTCGCAGACAGTACTCTATCAACCGGAGGATAAACTCCGTTACGATACTACCATAGAAGGAACGGCAACACAACTGTTTCATCCCTTAACAAATAATGACGGTAGAAAGAAGACCTCTTGTGTGATAAACTTGAAATGAAAAGGGGGAAAAAACAAAGATGCAACTGCTGGTTGCCGAATTGAAAGGCGAAAATGGTGGTTTTGCAACCCTTATTTTTGCTATTATTTTGTTATCAAACACAAGGAGGCTTTGCTTATGAATATAGCAAACAGAATACAACATCTACGGAAATCCAAAGGAATATCTCAAGAAGAACTCGCAGATAAAATAGGTGTTTCCAGACAGGCAGTTTCTAAATGGGAAAGCGAACAAAGCATTCCGGATATAGAAAAGATCATTCTTTTAAGCGATTATTTTGAAACTACAACAGATTTTCTCCTGAAAGGAATAGAGCCTGCACAGGGGCTTGAAAAGAAATACAGTGCAATGGTGTTTGCTATCGTTGCGACGATTCTAAATGCAATCGGATTGGTTTCTTCTATCGTCATTTGGATTGAGTGGCAAAGGATTTTCGCTGTTGGCACAGGTTTCGTTATTATGCTATTAGGAACAGGACTATTCCTAATAGGGCAGTTTCTTGACACAAAAGATAAAACAAAAGCAAAACGTCTTTTCCTATTACCCAATGTATGGATTTTGTTGTTTATTCCACTGTCTTGTTGTTTTAATATTCTTGGTGGATTTTTGGGCGGCGGATTTGGGGGGCGGATTGCGCCAATCCCTATGTTAGATAATTTTACAACATTCAAACTCTGTTGGATAGTATATATTGGTATCTGTATTATCCTTGATATCTTTATAGCAAAGAAAAAAGTAAATGAGAACTAGTAACAGCAGGAGGCGCCGCCATACGGCGGCACGCCGGGCAGGAAATCAGCTATAAGATTTCCTGCTCTTCAATAAAGTCCCCCAGGATTCGGAAATGTAATTACGGATGATAAATCTGATCAATTCGCTCTGCTGCCTTCCGGAAGCGATACGAAGAAAGCTCCCCCTTTGCCTGCTCCCGACATTCCTCCCACTCTTTTAGGCTTTTTTGCCGATACTCGAAACGGTTCCCCTGCTGTGCCTGCGACTCCAACACATAGCACCAAAGCGCTGCTTCGTAATACTCTGCCAACGCGTCAAATTCTCCCCGATCTAACATCGTTTCTATTCCC
Source organism: uncultured Lachnospiraceae bacterium (assembly GCA_910585655.1). Classification (GTDB taxonomy): domain Bacteria; phylum Bacillota; class Clostridia; order Lachnospirales; family Lachnospiraceae; genus MGBC131033. The sequence continues at coordinate 48,549 of CAJUFW010000002.1, read as the reverse complement.
AAAGCCTGCTGCCTTTTTATCTCACGCCAAAGCGTACTGTAATTTTTTTCCCGAAGGCTGTATTCAAAAGAAGAAAGTTCTCTTTGATACTGATAGCCTCCGATCTCATGAAAAAGCACTTCTAAATTTCTGACAAATATGGCAAACAATATCAATGCCGCTACCATCAGCAACCCTTTTACCTTTATCCCTTTTATTCTTATTTTCTTAGCTTGCTCTTTCATTCCTTTTGTTCCCTTCTCTCCTGATTCCCACCAATCCATGTCTTTTATTCTTCTATTTTGCTTTGTATCAAAGCGGACAGCTCTACGCTCTTCATCGTCCTCATCCGTTCCAGTTCCTCCTCCGAGCAACCGCATATCGCCGCCAGCAATATCTCTGCCTCTTTTTTGATATCCGTTAGTGTTTCTTCATGACTTTCCTCGCTAAACTGCGTTATGTACCAGTAATAATCTCCGTCCGTCACCTCATAAAGCCGCTGCAGCGTATCTCCAAAAGAACGCAGATCCAATGCTTCCTTTCCGACTACTCCTTTCCGGTAAGCGGCTATCACTCCCAAATCCTCTATCAGTTTTCCATACGTTTCGCCCGCATCCGCTACTGCTGCAAATTCCCTCAAGCGTTTGCTGTGATAGCAATTTTCTCCTACATAGCAAAAACCTAATGCAACATACTCCCCTTCCTCTTCCAACTCACTTAGTTTTCTATAATAGGAAGCTTCTCGAAATTGTACCTGAAGCTTCTCTACCCAATCTTCCACCCGATAGACATTTTCTAGCAACGTCAATACCAGTATATTTACTGCCGCCAATACCCCAATCAACACCAGCCACGGCATATAGCTTCTTACCCTTCCGGTTTCTTCTAATGCTTCTGTTTTTACCTGATGAAACTGACCGGAAAAATGGCGCATTTCTTCTGTATGCTTTTTCGCCGCCTCATTTTCCATTCCACAAAACGGGCAGATCTCATCCTCTAACGATAATTGATTGCCGCAATGCTTACAAACCATGATCGCTACCTTCTCTCTTCCAACAATTCCTCTGCAAACTCCCGAAGTCTGGAATAATTCAAAAATCCATTTTCCTCCAGCTCGCTAGCCTTTTGCTCCCATTCCGCTTCTGTCAGGCTAATATACTCTGACAGAAACGCTTTTGCCTTCTGAATAGACACGCCAAGTCTGCTTTTTTCCTCTTCGTCTGCCGCCTGTTCCAGGCGTTCCTCCGTCTGGTATATCCCCAGTTCAAACGCATCAATGATAGCCTGTTCCATCTCATAGTGATAGACTTCCGGTTCCTTCTGATAATTCTCTGACGCACGCTCCATCCGCTCACATATCTGCATAGCCTCTAAAAGCGCTGCATGTTCCCAGCTTTGTACCTGATGCAGTTCAATCCCTTCTCCATCCTCCGCTGTCCGCAGATATTCTAACACTCCTGCCAAATCGCCCGCTTCATATCGTTTATCCATTTCTTCAAAATGAATGTCCTGCCAGTTCAAACGCTGCTGTAATTCCATCTCATAACGCCGTTCCCGCCAGTGTTCTAACTTCCAGCCGATCACATTCCAGGCAGTAATCACAATAACGATTCCAAGCATGGCTATCGCCATAAAACATAAGGATTTTCCTGCTGTCTTTTTCATGGTCTCTGCCGGCATCTTTCCGCTTTTTTGCAGATCACCTTTCATATGGTAAAGCCGTCTCATAAAACGCCGCTCGGCTCCCTCCGCGTTCATCGCTCCGCAATACGGACAGACGGCATCTGTCTTTTTCAATTCCGCTCCACAATTCTGACAGCGCATTTTACCGCCTCCTATCTCTAGCGTTCCCACCGTCCTGATGCCCCGCATGGCAGCACCAGGCCGCTTTCCGTTACCGGAAGTCCTATCTCCTCTGCCGTTACCGTTCCTTTCAAACGTCTTTCTACCAACGTCGAAAGCATATAGGAAAGTACGGCTGGCTGAAGCCCGGTCGTATAGCTGTTGATCAGGAAAAACAACGGCTCCTCTGTCAATAACTGGCTACAAAGCTCTACAAACGAATAAATCGAATCCTCTATTTTCCAGATTTCTCCTTTTGGTCCTCTGCCATAAGACGGCGGATCCATGATAATCGCATCATAATGATTCCCACGACGAATTTCCCGTTCCACAAACTTGACGCAATCGTCTACCAAATACCGAATCGGCGCCTGCTCTAATCCGGAACTTCTGGCATTTTCCTTTGCCCATGTCACCATCCCCTTTGAGGCATCCACATGTGTCACCGCTGCTCCGGCCTTCGCCGCTGCCAGTGTCGCGCCCCCGGTATAGGCAAAAAGATTGAGTACCTTGACCGGACGTCCCGCCTGGCGGATTTTCTCCGAAAACCAATCCCAGTTGACCGCCTGCTCCGGAAACAATCCAGTATGCTTAAAGCTAAACGGCTTGAGACAAAATACCAGCTCTCCATATCGAATCTGCCACTGTTCCGGCAACTGAAAAAACTCCCATTCCCCACCACCCCGGCTGCTCCGGTGATAATGACCGTTTGGATGCTTCCACTCTCTGCGAACTCGTTCGGTCTTCCAAATGACTTGCGGATCGGGACGAACCAGACAATACGTTCCCCAACGCTCCAGCTTCTCCCCGTCCGAACAGTCTAACACTTCATAATCGTTCCATTTATCTGCAATCCACATGTAGTTGTTTTCCTTTCCTTATCCGTTTCCTCTGGTTTTCTATAGTGTATCACATTTGAATCCAGATAGCCAGAAAAAAACATCCCCCGCCTATAGAGGTGTGGGCTTCCTTTCACAAAAGAGCGAACCGTCGGTTCTCGTTAGAATCCATCTATCCCATCAAATAATTGTTCGAAACTGATCTTGGTATTTGGGAACAAATAGAGCTTTAGTTTTTCCTTATTTGCCTCTGTTATCGTTGCCATTTGCTTATATTCCGCTTCGTCCATAGAAGTCTCATCCGGGCATAACACATAAATTTCTACCTGTTTTTTTCTCCAGTCTACCAGCCAGTATTCTGCAACTTCTACTTTTTTATATAATTCCTTTTTTTCCTTACGATCGTAGTCTTCGGTTGCGTCTGATAACACTTCCATAATAAACCGGGGAACGCCCAGAAAATTTGTAGAACGTCTGTTCTTTATATCGCAATTTATGGATACATCCGGAATGACTGGTTTGTTTTCATTCTCCTGCCATTTATACTTTACACTGTCGCCAAAGACACGGCATAAGGAACTTTTTAGCTGGCTTCCAACCGTCGTTACAAAATTATTGATCACCATAGAATGTTCGATATAGGTATTTGCCATGTCTTTTATTTGTATTCCATCCATCCAGACCAACCTCCCTTGCTTTTCTCTTTCTCTATTCCTTCGGCAAGTCAAATTACTCTCCTATCTCCGCCCGTGTCAAATCCTTTACCCATTTATATTTCCGGAACCGAATCATCACCCATGGGATTTTCCCGACCTCATCCAGACAGGTACAGGCATAGACGGCAAGCGGTGACCAATGAAAGACAAAGGCTCCCGCCAAAGCCAGTGGTATCGCGATCAGCCACATACAGACAATCAGACTGTACATATCAAACAGCGTATCCCCGCCGCCATCCAAGACCCCATTGATCGTTACGGTATTCACACAACGCCCGATCATATAGACCGCCATAATGATCATCATCCCAATCAAATAGTTCCTCGCCTGATCCGTCAACGTCACCATCTGAAGCACCACAGGCGTCGCAGCAAGAACAAGAGCCGTAGAAAGAAAACCGATGAAATAGGAAAGATTCTTTAACCGGATTCCATACGCCTTTCCATCCTCCAAGCGTCCCGCTCCCAACTCGTTCCCGACCATAATCCCTGCCGCGCTGCCAATCCCGTTGCACATACAGCAAATCAAATCACGGACTACTGCAGAAATCGAATTGGCTGCGGCGGCGTCCATCCCCATATGCCCCATGATGGCTGTATAGGAAGTAAAGCCAATCCCCCAGCAGAGGGAGCCTCCAAGAAGCGGCAGACATTGCTTTGCAAAATCTGCTTTTAACTGCCGTGGCAGCTTTAAGAACCGCTTCATCACCGGACGCAGAAAAGAAGTGCGGGACGAAAGCAGCAGACAAAGTGCCAATTCTATGATACGGGATATCGTCGTAGCCAGCGCAGCTCCTCTAGCCTGCATCCCCGGCACTCCCAAAATCCCAAAAATCAAAATCCCATTTAAAACAATATTTAATAACACTGCGACAGAACTGATGATTGCTCCCGGCTTTACATGATCCGTCACCTTCATTGTCGTCAGATAACACTGCGACACACCGGTAAACAGATAAGACCAGCCTGCAATCCGCAGATAAGCGCTCCCAATCGCAGCCAGAGAAGCATCGTTTGTAAAAATACGCATCAGTTGTTCCGGAAACAATTCACATGCCAAAAAGAACAAAACAGATATCGCCCCGCAATATCGAAGCATCATATTAAAAATATCCTCTAACGTATGCTTATCTCTCTTACCCCAATACTGCGCCCCCAGAATGGCTCCCGCTCCTGTTACCGCCCCCAGAAACATATTCTGGACAAACTGTATCTGCGTCGCCAAAGAAACCGCGGTCATCTCGTCCTGCGCCACTTTCCCTAGCATCAGAGCGTCCGCTGCCGCTACAGATGCAAGCATCAAACTCTGCAAAGCGATCGGGAACGCAAGCCGGATTAGATCTTTGTTAAATTTCTGTTTGTCTATCATTTCTTTCCCCCTGGTATTTTCCCCTTTTTATATAGCCCGTGCATGATTTGATTATATATAATTCCTTGTTGTTTGTCAAAGCTATTGGAACTGCGACCACATCCTTTCCATTAAATCGTTTATCCAAGCATCCCATGCTTTTTGTTTGCAGAACGCATTTGAGACATTGGTGCTACATCTATATCTCCGAGAAAAGATAATTCGTCCATAGCTTGATAAAATCCATGAATTGTTACCTCAAAAGCCCTAGCAGAATAGTCCGTTGTATGAAAGAAGGAAGAAAGCAATTCCTTAATTTGACCGAATGACACTCCATCAAATTTTTTTGCTAATATACATGCCTCATCTGCATGTCGTTTAAAAATATCCGACCTATTCTGTAACAACGCAATTAAGTAACAGAGCCCCAGTTCTGCAGGAAGTGTGTTATTCTCGATTGCATCCACAATTACAATCCATTGATGAAACGGTCTGCGCATTTCAGCTTTGTATAATACCGAATAGGGATAATTTTCTGCTAATGATCGAGTCATAAATACGCCGCCTCACTCTGAAATCCCTGATAATATACGATAGTTCCATCGTCTTGATGCAGTTCATATCTATCTTCATAAACATCCAAATGTTTTTCATTCCTATCGTTTGTCATAATAAATCCCCTCTTATCTAAGTTTTTTTCTTAGCTGAATGCTTAGCGGAGTCATGGTAGGAAATACATATGGGATAAGCCAACAATCTGCATCAATCTGTGGATTCGTTGCGTGATTCCTGATTTCATAGCCCAAGATTCGCAAATATTCTGCTGCATCCATTACATCAGAGTCGGAAATATTCCATTCATTCGCAAGTGTATGTGTTGCCTTTATTTCCGGAATTTCTCTATTGTGCATTACCCCACGTAAAACCTCAGCGTACTTAACATTATCAGAAACGAATGCCTTCACAAATAGCTTTGGAGGGTATTGATAGTATCCATTAAGCTGAACTAAATCAGCCTTGATCGCATTTACAATTAATTCCTGTTCAAATGCCTTCCAGGCAACCGTCAATCCAGGAAAAGCATCCGGTCCATGTGTCGGACGTGGAAATTTAAAAACGCATTCCTTTCTCAGTATTCAATTCAAGTGTATCACAGAATTTCCGCTCAATTTCAACCGAACAAACAATATCGAAACCAGCATCCGAAAACCCTATATCCAAACCACCTGCTCCAGAAAACAAACTTAAAGTTTTGATTGCAGGGATGTGATTATCCTCTAACCATTTTTTTAACGCTGCCCCAAACTTGTCTGGCCATGCAGGAGAGTTATTTTCACATTCCAAGCTGTCACATATAGCACTAAAGGTTTTATCCTGATCCATAACAGAAAACACATTCATTTGCTGCATAACGTTATCCTTTACTTTCACTCAAATTGATCACTAACCATTTCAATCACATCAAAAGCCATTCCTTACCTGTTTCCCAACGCTTCTTTTGCAAAATCCTCTTGTCTCAGGAATGCCTTATGTCAAAAACAACAGCATAATTATAGCATATCACACTTCTCCATTCAAGACACAACGTCGCTCTCCTCTATCCACGAGGAAAAGCCCCCCTCTCCATCCTCATAAACACCTTCAAAACGACCATCCTGGTACAAGGTCAACTCTGTACACCAGCCGCCTGCGCCACTGGCAAGCCAAAACGTCAACGATGGTTCCTCAAACGGTAGAGAAGCTCTGTATCCTTTTGTAGTATCTTGCTTTTCTTCAGAGGAAATTTTTTCAAAAGAAGCTTCCTTTGGCTCAAATATGACCGGATAGACCTGCCCTACTTCTGTTCCAGGCTTTGGTTCAATCACGCATCCTTCCTCTCCTGCGCTTAATAAAACCGTCCCGTTCTTTAGCATAAAATTAACCTGTTCCGCAAAACCTCTCATTTTCCAGGTAAGTTGCCGTACCGGCAGAGTAAACTCTGTACTCCATTCATTTTCCACTACTTCCCTGCCGCCCTCCAAAGAAAGCATCGTACATGTGTAACTCCCGATTCCCTGGTACATGGTCGGCTGATATTGCAGCAGATAGTCCGCCCCCTCACTTTGATAAAGGACAATCGTATTCCAGCCTGTATGCGCTGTTCTGACCTCCGCTCTCCCTGCTCTGTCCAGGTGCCGAATCACCTTTTCATCACAGGCTAGCTCTATGTCCCGACAAAGCAGCGCATACGCAAGCCACACCAGAGGATGAAACCAATAGATAGACAACAGCAGGGCGCCGACTAATTTCAGGCAATGATCCCCTCGCCGGATATGTGCCTTTTCATGCAAAATCACATACTGCATATTCTGGCTATCCATTCCAAACGGAATATAAATTTTGGGTTTTCTCACCCCCAGAATAAAAGGGGCTCTTATGTACTCGCTTTGAAAAATGTTATCTCGTAAGCGAACCGCTGTCGCAACCAGTCTGTACAGCCGCCAATAACGAAACCTCAAAAAGGCAAAAAGAAGTATCGCCCCTGTCAGCCAAACGGCTACAATCCCCCATAGCAGGACATTGACCCATTTAGGCGCCTTCTGCAGCATAACTCTAGCTAACAGCACGACCAGAATCAGCCACCCTGCCGCAATACTTCTGTTTATCAGACATAGTAACAGTTTTGTCATGATACCCCTCCTTCTCGAAAACGGTCGATCATACGCTGTACTTCGTCAAGTTCTTTTTCTGTCAGCTTCTGGTTCTTTGTAAAAGCTGCCATAAAATCAGGCAAAAACGGTACTCACTTTCAAAAATTTTTGGTGTTTCCATCGTTATCCCTCCTCGCTCTAATTCATTAGAGTATATATTTACTCTAACAGATTAGAGTGGTTATCTCAATCAATTTTTAACCGATTCGACAATTGCTTTTTACCATACCGGAAACATCTTCTAACGACATTTTAACTTGAAGTCTTTTCTCATTAGTGTTACACTAGATAAGGACGCTAAAGGCGTTCTTGAATACAGAAGCCGCATAAAATACCACACGGCTTCATACACATGAAACGACCAGAATGGAGGATCACGTATGGGAATTTTAACAAGATTTAAGGACATTATGTCCAGCAACATCAACGCACTTCTGGACAAGGCAGAAGATCCGGAAAAAATGATCGATCAGTGTCTGCGGAATTTAAACAGTGATCTGGGAAAGGTAAAATCCGAAACCGCTACGATTATGGCAGAGGAACAGCGTGCAAAACGCGCCTTAGAGGAATGCCAGTCTGAAATTAACAAAATGCAGACCTTTGCCGTAAAGGCGCTCGAAGCTAACAACGAAGCCGATGCCAAGCGGTTTTTAGAGCAGAAAGTATCACTTTCCGGCAAACTCGACGGCTTACAGCAGGCGTATGACTTAGCCGCTGCCAATGCCGCCCATATGCGTGAAATGCACGATAAGTTAGTAGCAGATATCAACGAGCTAGAATCTCGCAAGCAGATGATCAAAGGTAAGCTTGCCGTTGCCAAAACACAGGAACGGATCAACAACCTTGGCTCCTCCGTATCGGATGCCAACCGTTCTATTTCCGCCTTTGAGCGTATGGAAGAAAAGGCAAATCAGGCTTTGGATAAGGCAAACGCTATGGCAGAGTTAAACAAAACTCCATCTTCTGATTTAAAGGATTTGGAAGCTAAATATGCTGCTTCCTCTACTGTAGACGATGAACTGGCAGCCTTAAAAGCCAGCCTCGGAAAGTAAGCAGCCGTATGGTAATACATTATAAATGTCCTCATTGCGGCGCAGACATGACATGGGACAGCGTTCATGGAATGTTGTCCTGTGAGAGCTGCGGGCATCAGATGCGGGCTGAGGACTACCAAACCACATCCCGGCAGCCGGACACTTCCTCTAAGGAGGATTCCGTAGGGGATTTACAGGAATATCACTGTCAAAACTGTGGAGCCGTCCTCCTGACAGATCGGGAAACAGCAGCTACCACCTGCAGCTTTTGTGGAGCGGGAGTTGTTTTGGCTGACCGTTTGAGCGGAGCAGAAGCTCCTGTTTTGGTGTTGCCGTTCTCCATCAGCAAAGAACAGGCTATGGCAGCTTTTAAAAAATGGTGTAGAAATGGTCTCCTGACTCCCAAGGGCTTTATGACAGCTAACCGGGTGAAAAACATCACCGGTATTTATGTACCGTTCTGGCTCTATGACGTCGGCGGAATTGCAGAAGCAGACGCTACCGCTACCAGAGTCCGTACTTATACCAGGGGAGAATACATATATACGGAAACCAGCTATTATCATGTATATCGCCGGATGCGGATTCAATACGAAAAGATTCCTGCCGATGCTTCTGAAAAAATGAACGATGCGATGATGGATAAGCTAGAGCCTTATCAGTATCACGATCTCAAGCGCTTCTCCATGCCCTATCTGGCTGGCTTTTTGGCAGAGCGCAATAGCTATTCGGCAGAAGAGGTCTTTGACCGTGCCAGAAGACGTGCCGCCGCCTATATGGAGCAGCAGCTCCGGGATTCGATTTCCGGCTATTCCACTGTCACCTACAATACCAAGCAAACCAATCCTGCCTGTCAGAAGGCGTATTATACGCTGCTTCCGGTCTGGATGGTCTGCTATGATTATAAGCAGTCAGAGCATACTTTCGCTATGAATGGTCAGACCGGGAAAATTGTCGGTACACCGCCTCTTTCTAAGGGAAAGATCGCCGCTTGGTTTGCCGGAATCAGCGGAGGTCTCTTTGCGGCTATGCAGCTTGTTACCTTCCTGTTGGGAGGTGGTTTTTTATGAAACAATTTTTCCTGCTCTTATTTTGTTTTGTCTGTCTGCTTCCGACCAGAACAGCAATAGCAGCGGCGGATGCCGCTCCTGCCAATCTGCCGAAGGTTTATGATGAAGCAGATCTTTTAACGAAGCAGCAAGAGCAGAAGCTAGAGGAACTATGCGCCAAATATGGAAAAAAAGGGAAGGCGGATCTTGTCATTGTTACTACCGATGGCAGCAGCAGTATCGACTGTGAAGTATATCTGGAAAATATGTACGATACACTTGGCTTTGGTTACAATAAGAAGTTCGGCGACACGGTTATGATTATCGTCGATATGGGAACAAGAGAAGTCTGTATCGAAGGTTATGGGCTTGCCGAAACCAGGGTAAGACAATCCCGCGGCGATTATATCCGGGGAAAAATCACTCCTATGCTTTCAGAAGGACATTATTATGAGGCATTTTGCCTCTTTACGGAACTGGCTGCCAAATGTATGCGGCTAAAGGGAAGCTTAAACCCGGATTCTCTCCTGCTTTCCCCTTTGTTCCAACTCTTTGCAGCGCTGGCTGTGTCTGCTGCTGTAGTAGGTACTATGTCCTATCATTCCAAAGGGCGCATGACAACAGGCAGCCAAACCTATCTAAACCGTGCTGATTCTAATATTTTAGCGCAGCAGGACGACTATATTCGTACCACTACCACACGTACCAAACGTCCGTCCAGCTCTGGAAGCAGCGGTGGCGGCAGAAGCGGTGGCGGCGGAACCAGTAGCGGCGGGCATTCTCACAGTACGAGTCGTGGAAGCTTTTAGCCGCAAACAGCGTCTTCATTACTGAAATAGAATGGATAGTTATACAATGGGATTATTTGGAAAACAATTAGCAAACGTCGTCGAATGGGAAGAGTTCCGCGACGACTGTATTTTTTGGAAATGGAGTAACCAGGAAATCAAAAAGGGAAGTAAACTGATTATCCGCCCTGGACAGGATGCGATTTTTCTTTTTAACGGCAAAATCGAAGGCATCTTCCAGGACGACGGCGACTATGATATCGAATCTCAAATCATCCCTTTTCTCTCTACTCTCAAGGGCTTTAAATTTGGCTTTAACTCCGGAATGCGAGCGGAAGTTCTCTTTGTCAACACCAAGGAATTCCAGGTAAAATGGGGTACAAAAAACGCTATCAACGTTCCTGCCGCCGGGATTCCTGGCGGAATGCCGATTCGTTCTAACGGTACCTTTACCTTTAAAGTCAACGACTATGTAGCACTGATCGATCAAATCGCCGGGGTAAAGGAAACCTATCTGGTAGAAGATGTCAAGCTTCGTATCTCTGCCGTACTCGATCAGCTTTTGATGAAATGGATCAGCAAAGAAGGCAAAGATATGTTCAATCTCCAAGCCAATGCTTCCGATATCGCCAGAGGAATCAAAGAAGATTTGGATATGGAAATTCATTCCACCGGTATGACCATTACCGGCTTCCATATCATTAGCTTTACCTATCCGGACGAAGTACAGGCAATGATCAACAAAAATGCTTCTCAGAGCATGATTGGCGACGTAGGACGCTATCAGCAGGTTTCTATGGCAGACGGCATCTCCTCCGGCAAAGTACAAGGCGGCGGCGCTGCGGCTGATATGGCTGGGATGATGATGGGCATGAATCTTGCCAAAGAAATGATGCAAAACATGAACGACAACCAGGGATCAGGCGGAAATTCAGGCGGCGCAAGTGCCTCCGGCAAAGCAAATTTCTGCCCGAACTGCGGAACCAAAACAGGAGGAGCGAACTTCTGTCCGAATTGCGGGCAGAAGTTAGGATGATACCAGCAGCTCCTTGCTAAGCCCATCTAAAAATAGGCTTATACTCACAGCAAAAGACCAGGCAAACATCCATCCGGATCCTGCCTGGTCTTTTATGATTCCTGCTTTAGATAAGCCTTTAGCATTAGTCGCTGCAGTCCTCGAAACCGTTGTTTTCGGATATCCTCTGCTACAACAGCGCTTCTATATTAAGCCTTTCCTACGGAACCGAATAACTCCATCTTTTCCTTTACGGTAGCCTTGATTGCTTCAAAGCCAGGAGCTAAAAGTTTTCTTGGATCAAAGCCCTTGCCAGACTGATCCTTGCCCTCTTCGATGTACTTTCTGGTAGCAGCAGCAAACGAAAGCTGGCACTCGGTATTGACGTTGATTTTTGCTACGCCCAGAGAAATTGCCTTCTTAATCATATCCTCCGGAATCCCGGTACCACCATGCAGAACAAGCGGCATTGTTCCGGTCTTCTCCTGAACGGCAGCTAACGTCTCAAAGCTTAATCCTGCCCAGTTGTCCGGATATTTTCCATGAATGTTGCCAATTCCGGCAGCCAGCATAGTTACGCCCAGATCGGCAATCATCTTGCATTCGTCTGGATCCGCGCACTCGCCGTTTCCTACTACACCGTCCTCTTCTCCACCGATCGCACCTACTTCTGCCTCAATAGAAAGTCCCTTTTCCTTGCAGACAGCAACCAGTTCTTTGGTCTTTTCTACATTCTCGTCAATCGGATAATGAGAACCGTCAAACATAACAGAAGAGAAGCCTGCCTCAATACAAGCCTTTGCTCCTTCGTAGCTGCCGTGATCCAGATGAAGCGCTACCGGAACCGTGATCTTTAATTCCTCTAACATTCCGTTCACCATGCCGACTACTGTTTTGTAGCCGCACATATACTTCCCTGCTCCCTCGGATACACCCAAAATAACCGGAGAATTTAACTCCTGTGCGGTTAAAAGGATTGCCTTTGTCCACTCCAGGTTGTTGATATTGAACTGTCCTACTGCATACTTACCGGCTTTTGCCCTGGTAAGCATCTCTTGTGCTGATACTAACATACATCCTACCTCCATTTGCTACAGTCTCTTTATTGAGGGAGCCTTCTGTCATTTTAACCTTCACTTCCTAGTATGATCCATGACCTTACGCTCCCAATATGATCAGTATACCGTATTCTTGGTAAAAAGGCAAATTTTTTCTGGAATCCATAGAAATTTCTCTGCCTTAACAGCAACTTGCCTACTTGCTTTCCTCCACCGGACCATAAGTGCCGCCGTTCTCCTGGCAGACCCATACTGCCCAGGCAGTAGTTCCCTCTGTCGGAAACGTGACCTTTACATAATGGCTTGCCGAATCCTCCTTCGGACTCAGACCTGCCGCCTTAATCGCCTCGGCGTCCGACTCGGTAATCTCCGGATTCCAATAGTCCTCCATCCCTGCCTGCTCCGGCAGAACGGTTCTCGCCAGCTTCGCCGCATGTGCCGTTTCCTCCACCGGCTTGTTTCGGATCAGACGCTCCGAAAGTACCTGTGGATAGGAAAATTCTACCGTAATAGTCAAATCTTCAAATTCATTGCTTTTTTCCATCACCCGGTGAACATCCTTGCAGAGTCGATATTCCCCTTCCGAAAGAACGGTCGCGCCCCCTGCCTCCTTCACCGGGGCGAACCAATAGGAGCGGTTTTCACCGGACGGCAGGTCATATTGAATGGAATCTATGGTCTGCGGCATGGTTTCTACAGTCTGCCAATCTCCGTTTTCATCCTTTTTCTGCAAAACAAAATCGCCGCTCAGACAATCTGTCTGGTACTGAGAACTGTTGATCATATTCAGTACGAACCGCTCGTCTGAAGCCTCCATCACCTGCAAAGATATCATACTGGTTTTGGCTGCAATGTCCCGATTGCTGTTGTCTACTACCATATTCGCCACGCCGCTGACTGCTCCCGCAATAAAGATCGCCATAATCATCATCAGAAACAGAATTATCACATTTTTATATCTGCCCATACAATCTCCTATTTACGCCCAACAAAGTTGGGCTTTATTCCGCATAAGCCCTCCCAGTACACTTTCCTTAGCACAAGTTTCGCCTGCAAAGAAACGCATCCGAAACTTGTGCTGTGTACTGTCCTGGCTTCTGCTATTGATTTACGCCCAACAAAGTTGGGCTTTATTCCGTCGTGTTGTTTTAGTGTCCGCAGCCTCCCGTGCAGCCGCTTCCGCAGCCATCTTCGCCGCAATGTCCTTCGCCACAGCCTTCCTCACCATGTTTATGGTGATCGCAGCTTGCTTCACCGCTTATTTTCAGATTTCCGGTAAAGAAATCAATAAGAACGGATTCTACCTTGCCCTCTACACCTGGAATTACAGAGATACCCGCCATGGCAAGTGCCTCCTGTGCGCCCATTCCGATACCGCCACAAATAAGGATTTCCACGCCGTTTTCCCGCAGCAGCCCGGCTAAGGATTCATGTCCTACGCCGTTCGCTTCCAAAACTGACTGACCGATAATCCTGGAATCGTTTACTTCTACGATATGGAAACGTTCTGTTCTTCCAAAGTGCTGAAATACCTGGTGATCCTCTCCTAGCGGAAGAGCAATCTTTGTCGTCTGCCCAGAAGCCTTGTCCGAGGCAAAACGTTCTGTTCCTGGCGCATCCTCTAACATAAATTCCAGGTTCCCGGCAGCTTCTTCTAACCAGTCAGCCTTTAGTTCTTCGATCTGCCCGGCGTCTATCGCTGCAGCGGTCTCCTGTTCAATCGGAATCCGCGCCAATACCGGAATCCCGTATTGTACCGCAATTTCGTCTACCTTGCTTTTTCCAAATACCGAAATCTCCTTGCCGCAGTCCGGACACTTGATATAGCTGTAGTTTTCTATCACACCCAGCACCGGAATATCCATTGCCGCCGCCATATTAACTGCTTTCTTTACAATCATAGATACCAAATCCTGCGGAGATGTGACAATCACGATACCATCTAACGGCAGGGACTGGAACACCGTCAGCGGTACGTCGCCGGTGCCTGGAGGCATATCTACCAACATATAGTCCACTTCGTCCCATACTACTTCTGACCAGAACTGCTTTACCGTACCGGCAATGATCGGTCCCCGCCAGATCACCGGCGTTTCCTCGGATTCCAACAGCAGGTTGACCGACATCAGCTTAATCCCTGTTTGGGTTACTGCCGGAAGGATCCCAAGCTCATTCGCCTGCGCCTTCTCATGAACTCCAAAAGCCTGCGGGATAGACGGTCCCGTCACGTCTGCGTCCAGGATAGCCGTTTTATAACCCTTTCTCTGAAACAGCACCGCCAGACTGGACGTTACCATAGATTTTCCTACGCCGCCTTTCCCACTGACGACTCCAATCACTCTCTTGACCTTGCTATAGGCATTTAACGGCTCTAGCAGCTCCTCTTTGGACGGCTGCCGTGAAGCACAATTTTCTGAACAGCTTCCACAATCATTATTACATGTACTCATAAGGCTTGTTTCCTCCATTACTTTTTACTTTGTTATCAGTCTACACCCTTTCCACACTTTCCGCAAGCCTGTTTCCATAAACTTTTTGTAAAAACGCCGCTTTATTTCCGTTTTTTTCCACAAAAAAAGTCATTGTTTTTCTTTCTCAGACGTGGTACAATAGATAACAGTCTGCGTTTTCGACACAGCCAGGGAAGGCGTTTGGAAAAAGGAGGGTATCCTATGGAGGAACAAATCAAAAACTTCGAGGAAAAACTAAAAGAATTGGTGGCAATGGCGCATAAAAATAAAGACATCATAGAAATGGAAACCATTCAGAATTTCATGAAAGAACTAAACTTGAATGTTCATCAGATTGATCATATTTATGAATATTTAGAAGCCAACAACATCATTGTCCTTTCGATGAGTGATCCGGATGAACCGGATGATGATATCTTGTTAGAGATGGATCAGGATCCGGATATCGCCATGTTAGACGATCTTTCTTCTAATGTCATGTCGGACGATCCGGTTAAGCTCTATCTAAAAGAAATCGGTGATTATCCGCTTCTGACCGCTGAGGAAGAAATCGATTTGGCTCAACGTATTATGGACGGAGATGAAGCTGCCAAAACCAGACTTGCAGAATCCAATCTACGTCTGGTCGTCAGTATTGCCAAGCGCTATGTAGGTCGTGGTCTTTCTTTTTTGGATTTGATTCAGGAAGGCAACCTGGGATTGATCAAGGCAGTCGATAAATTTGATTATACAAAAGGCTTTAAATTCAGTACCTATGCAACTTGGTGGATTCGTCAGGCTATTACCCGCTCTATCGCGGATCAGTCCCGAACGATCCGTATTCCGGTACATATGTCCGAGGTGATCAATAAAACCTACCGGGTATCCCGTACCTTGCTCCAGGAACTAGGGCGTGAACCTACCGAGCAGGAAATTGCAGACGCTATGGATTTACCAGCGTCCAAAATCAGGGAAATCCTCAAGGTATCTGCCGATCCGATCTCTTTAGATACTCCAATCGGCGAGGAAGACGACAGCCATTTAGGGGACTTTATCAAGGATGACAGTGTAATAGGACCAGAGGACGCTGCCGCTTACACTGTTTTACAGGATCAGATTTCCAAGCTGTTAAACACCCTGACCGAGCGGGAACAGCGTGTCCTTATCCTACGCTTTGGTCTCAAAGACGGACGCACCCGTACCTTAGAAGAGGTCGGCAAGGAATTTAATGTCACCAGAGAGCGTATCCGTCAGATCGAAGCAAAAGCGCTCCGCAAGCTCCGTCATCCAAGCCGTGCCAGAATGTTAAAAGGATATGAAATAAATTAAAAACAACCCGTCGTATCTGTTAAGCTAAGACAGCCGATACGACGGGCTTTTTTATTTTTTTGCTTCCCTTTTGGAAGGCTCCCCCTGTAACTTTCCTTTATAGTAAAATTTTTCCTGCATTTGAATCCCCAGTTCCTTTTCAAAACGGCGCAAAAGAGGTACTTCTTTAGGACTGACAATCAAAATATTCCGCCCGCTGGCGCCTCCGCGTCCGGTTCGCCCTGCCCGATGCAAATAATCCTGCGCCTGCTCTGGGATACTGATATGAAAAATGGTATCAATCTTTTCAAAATGCAGCCCTCTCGCCGCAATACCCGTCGCAATCAAATAGTTGGCTTTTCCGGAACGAAAGGCTTCAATCGCCCGTTTTCGATCCTCCTTCTCCCTTGCTCCATGCAGACATGCCACCGAATAATGATGATACGCCAGCTTAGCCGCCGCCTCTTCGATATCTGCCGTCCGGTTTATAAAAATCATTGCTTTGTGCGTACGGACAGCCGTTACCAGCCCTCGGAGTATTTCCAGCTTATAGCGCGGCTCTGCTACCACATACCAATGACGGATATGCTTTGGAACCTGCCGTCTTTCTTCTACAATCACCTGCTCTACTTCCTGGCTCCAGGCACGCATACATTCCAAAGCCCCTAAGGAAGCACTGGCAGAATAGAGCAAAAGCTGGCGGTCACGAAGCAGCCGTCGGATAACCGCATCGGTTGCCTCCCGATTATTTTGGTCAAACAACTTATCTCCTTCATCCAGAACAAGTGTACGAATCAAATGAGCAGCTATTTTTCTTTTGCGGATCAGTTCCTCTACCCGACCTGCCGTACCGATAAGAAACTGCGGTTTTTCCCGTAAGCGTTCTATCTGACGGCTGATATTGACATTCCCGACTATCACCTCCGAGCGAATCGGTATCCCGCTCTTTTCTGCCAAAAGACGCGCCTGGCGAAACACTTGCATTGCCAGCTCATGAGTCGGCACCAAAATCAGCACCTTATTTTCCCGTCCGCAATCCCGGTAACGTTCCATCAAAGGCATCAGATAAGCCATCGTTTTGCCGGATCCGGTCTCGGCGCGCACGCACAAATCCTTCCCGGCTAACACGCTCTGCCAGGTTCGCTCCTGTACCGGCGTCGGCTTAGAAAACCCCAGCTTTCCGGCTGTCTCCATCCATTCCTTTTTTGCAGTCAATTCTTCCCAATTCATTCGTTTGCAAACCAATACCCTTTCATATCATATTTGAACACTCTGTAGGTAAACGGATCAACATCCATAAAATACCTGGCAATCCTTTTTCCGTCCGCATTATATTCCTCAAACACCCCTGCGTTGCCGGAACAGGTGACAATATTTTCCTTGTAATGCTGCGTACTGCTGACAATACTGGAATACGGCAGACCAAATTCCTGTACGAGCTGATACGTTCCGGCATTTTCATCTACCAGATAACGATAATAATAAGAATACTCTGCATCTTTTCCCGGCAGTCCCACTCCAGGTATCACCGACCAGTCCTGTTCCGGGTAGGAATGTTGAACGCCATAATTATTGTTAAACATATGGATATAATACTGACCCTCTCCCAACGCCGGATCAGACATATAGGTAGTCGTATGCTGCCCTGCCTGTGAGGCAAAATTTCCTTCTTTTTTTAAGAGCAGCTTTTCATACTTTGTCCCTTCCCATACACTTTCCTCTGCAATCAGCCAGGCAATCTTCGGCTTTTTGCCAAATACATTATTCACCCGCATAATCGTCGAAGTTTCTCTGGAACTTAATAAAATATCTTTTTCATTGATCGCGCTGACCGTATTAAAATGAAGCCAGTCCACATAGTCCTGATCCGGGCAGTCCTTGGTAATTCTTGCCCTTTCCCTAATCTCCGGCATCAGCTTTTCAAAATCCAGGATCTTTTTTATTTTCCCTGTGTACAAATCCACGGACAACACGATATCCTCTTTTGTCCCCTTTGAACGCTGGTCGGCTAAAACAATCACTTTATCCAATGTCTCCACCACTTCAAAATCATGGTGCGCTACATATTTATCCCCCAGATTAAAAATCTTTTCCACCTTGCCCAGCCGGTTGACTAATACCATCTTTTCGTTACTGCAAAGATACAAAATATTACTGTCAATCTGCTCAATATTAGAATCCTGCATCCCGTCGGCAATCGGAATTTCTGCTCTCAGCACGCCTTCATTATCATAAAAAAGCATATGCCCTGGCTCCTCGCCGTTTCTCCGATCATAGCCAAACAAACAGTACAAGCCGTCTGTCAGTTGGTTTTCATTCCGGCTCTGCTCCATCGCCAGCTTGATTTCTTTTACCGTTCCATAATCCGGCACGTCAATTTTATATCCCTCACGTCCTACTAAATTATGCTCCTGATCGTAAAGATACAATAAGACATAATTCGTCCGTCCCGGAAGCAGACCAATGATCTGCCCCTCCTGCTCGGAAAGCGGCATCCCGGTCATATTGGTATACAGCTTCCCGTTAAAAGGCGCAATCTCTTCCTCTTTGACAGAAACTTCATATTCGACATTTACCCGTTCGCTATGTTCAAAATAAATATAAAGCCCGGTTCGGTTCGTCCCATAAGGATTTAAAATCAGCAACGGTTCCTGAAGCGTATAATAATGCTTCTTTTTCTCTGCATCCACTTGCTTTTGCGCCGCTTTCTGGTATTTCATCGTATAGACGGTCTTGATTTCCTTTTTCTTTAACTCCTTCTTTACCTGCTCCTCTATCTGCTCTGCCTGGATTACTTCTGGTGTCAGCCATTGCTGCTGCCCATTTGTCTCCGCCTGCGGCGTCAGCTTTCCGGACATGCCGATCGCAGCTAAAATCAAAAGAACTGCAACACTAGAGATCAGGCTGAATATCATAAACATCTTTTTCATACTTTAAAAACCTCGCTCCTTCCAATATTCTCTCTATCCAGATTATATCACATTCACCACTTTGAGGCAAACACATATATTAGTATGGACAACAAAAAAGGAGCAGCTACTATGTTTTACCAAAATACGACAAATAACTCCAGGTCACAGACACAAGCTTCCTGCGCCCGCACTCCTGTCAGCGAATGCGGTGCCTCCAATACCACATGCCATCAGCAAAACGACAATATGCAGCCTCAGGGTTGTATGCAGCCACAAGGCTGTACGCAACAGACACGTTGTACGCAGCAAACGTCTTGCATGAGGACGAACAGGCGCCCTATGCCTGTCTGCCCTCCGAATTCTGAACAGGATTATGAGTGTGGTGCAAGAGAAGGGTATCTGGATCAGTATCCAATCGCGATGGCTTATGTACCATGGCAGCAGTTCGGCGATCTTTTCCCGTTGGAACGCGGATTCCAGGTAGGAACTATTTTCCAGAACTTAGATCTGCCGTTTACCTGCGCCAGCCCAGCCTGCAGATCCTGTCAGCCATGTAACCGGAGAGGAGGCAGAGTATGAATCGGACACGCGAACAGCTTATGCACATCATTGAGGTATCCAGTTTTGCCCTGGACGATCTCGTTTTATTTTTAGACAGCCATCCGGATTGCCAGGAGGCGTTGGAACTCTATAACCAGCAAAAGGCTATCCGCCGCCAGGCTCTTCAGGAATATACGGATCTGTACGGACCGCTTGATAAATATGATGTAAACACCTGCCAGGGCTGGTCTTGGACGGCTACCCCATGGCCATGGGAAGGAGAGTGCTAAATTATGTGGAATTATGAAAAGAGACTGCAATATCCGGTTCATATTACCCAGCCGAATCCTAAAATCGCAATGGTCATTCTCTCTCAATTCGGCGGTCCGGACGGAGAATTAGCTGCTTCCCAGCGGTATCTGGCACAGCGTTACAGCATGCCGTACCGGAACGTAGCTGGTATTTTGACGGATATAGGAACCGAAGAACTGGCACACATGGAAATGATCTGCGCCATCGTCCATCAGCTTACCCGGAACCTGACTCCGGAAGAAATCGTTGCCTCTGGATTTGATAAATATTATGTCGATCATACCCTGGCACTATGGCCGCAGTCAGCGGGCGGCGCGCCGTTTTCCGCTACGGTATTCCAAAGCAAAGGGGACGCCATTACGGATTTGACCGAGGATATGGCAGCGGAGCAAAAAGCCAGAACCACCTACGACAATATCCTGCGTCTGATCCAGGATCCGGAAATCTGCGACCCAATCCGCTTTTTAAGAGAACGTGAAATTGTTCACTTTCAACGGTTTGGTGAAGCGCTCCGTCTGGTACAAGATGAGCTGAACTCCAAAAACTTCTACGCCTTTAACCCGGAATTTGACAGTAACAATAATTGTAAATAACCTAAAAGGGAACGGATTTATCCCCCGTTCCCTTTTCCTATCCTATTTTTTCTCTTCTGTCTCTGCTTTGAACGTCTCTGTTACACATTCTGCTCCCTGCCCGGTAAATCCCTTGATCGTAGCTTTTAAGCTAAGCCAGGAGTTGGGTGTAGCGGCAATGTTACCGCTAATCAGCCCGATTCGTTCCAGTTCATATGAGCTTGCCTCTTCCATCTCTATCCCATAACATGCCGTAAAAAGCTTCTCTTCCGAGCATTCTGCATGAGCAACAAATCCGCCCATTTCGTTATAGTTCTCTTCAAACTGTACGATTGTCTCATCAATCCATTCCTGTTCCTTTCCGGAAACGTCAACCGTCGAACGGTTCAGCATGGCAGCAATCTCATCCCCCTGAGCAAAGAGCAGCCAGATGTCTCCATTTGGAAATGTACAGGTCGTAATGCTTCCTTTCAGGTATTGTTTTAAACCACCGCAGAGCATCTCAAAAAACTTACGATTGGTATTGCTGTCTAATACCATGCTGCCGTCCTTAGAGCCGACATACAGATCAAAGGTCTTTTCTTTTACTTCCCCCTCGCCCGCAAACGCCTTTGACAACCAAGCCGGCATATTTTCAAAAGCATCGGTTCCATTGACCACCTGATCAGCTAAAGCCTCTGCTCTTGCCATATATAGCGCCTTCTCGTAATTTGGCATTGAAATCGTCACCTGAATGGTTCCCTTTATTTTCGCTCCTTCAAGCACTTTCACCGTATAAGTAATATCCTTTAACTGTTCTTGGGCTGCCTGATAAACAGCAGACAATGCTTCCTCTTTCTGATTTGCAAAGTAAAGATGCAGTGGATTGTCTTTATCAATATAAGGTTTTAGCCCCTCGTAATCTCCTGCTTTAAATGCCTCTAAAAGCGCGGTTACTACCTCTTCATCCGAAAGCGTTGTCTCTTTTAGTAAAAACTGGCGACCTACGCCGATAAGCCACAGGCACAGCAGACAAATACAGCTTAACAAAATCGGTCTTTTTATCACTCCTATACCGATTTTCTCTCTTCCGTCCATCTTTTCTTCCTCCCTGATTTTCCCTCCTGTATTTTTAGACAAGGTAATCTTCTGCTTCTGGGTTTTACCCTCTAAAATTGACATTTCTTCCCCAAAACAGCGGATTTTTCCCATGTAGCATTATAATCATCTATTGGTATCTCGTCAATAGTTTGTCAGGAAAATTTCCATAGAGATAAGAAATAAAAAGAAACAAAGAAAAAGCTTGCAAAAGCTCCTAAAATTTCATATCATAATAGTATCTTGCACTGGATCATACATAGCTATCTTTTCCAGAAAACGACGCAGGAAGCATGGTGTCCTAAAATTCTTTCTAGGCGCCATACAATTAAGAAAAGAATTGAGGTTATAAATATGACGATTGGACAGAATAAGGCAAAACTTATGAAGTCGGTCTCCGAGCTGCAGGAAGCCGACTATTCCGCCGTTCCAGAGCTAAGGGACATTTATTTGCGGCTTTCCAATGGCCGCAAACAATTCGCCGAGATTTTGGAAAAAAACATCAAGGCGGTTATGCAGATCAGTTCTTTGGATCTGACGATGCAGTATCAAACCGAGCGAATTATGGAAATTTCCCAAAATGTAGAAGCTGCCTCACAGGCTATTTTCGGAACCTCATCGGGAGATTCTCTGTCCCTTGGCAGAAGCAACAACCAGCATGAAGCCTTGACCAACACAATTCTTCAGGTTTCCACCGAAACCGGAGAGGTTTATCAGAAAATTGAGGCAAGCCAGAATGAACTGACCACCATCAAAGAGCTTTCCCGTCAGACGATTGAAACCTCCCTTGAAATGCAGAGGGATATGGACGCATTGCTTCAGGTGATTGACAGCATGAATCAAGTGATCGCCGGGATCGATTCTATTTCCCTGCAGACCAATCTGCTGGCTCTCAACGCCTCGATTGAGGCGGCAAGAGCCGGAACCGCCGGCAAGGGCTTTGCCGTCGTGGCAAACGAAATCCGCGCCTTGGCGGAACAGACGCAGCAGCTAACAGGAAATATGGGCAGCTTCGTAGAAAGCATCAAAGAAGCCTCTCAAAAAACGGTAGACAGCGCCAATAACACCATCAGTGCGCTTGACAGTATGACTGATAAAATCGATCACGTATGGGAATTAAACGATGAAAATCAGCATCACGTTTCCCAGGTTAATGAATCAATGTCCTCGATTGCAGCCGTCAGCCAGGAAATCAGCGGCTCTATGGCTGAAATGGAACACCAATTAGTAGACAGTACCAATTTTATGCGGCAGGTAGGTCAGGATCTGAAAAAAGCAACCGAACCTGTAGCCGATATTGAAAAAACTTTGGACGATTCCGTCAAGCAGATGGGCGTCATGACCGAAGATGTTTTCTTCCATTTGGAAAACCATGAATTTGCTACTTATATGAAGAGCGCTATTTCCGCCCACCACACCTGGTTATCCAATTTACAAAAAATGGTAGCAACACAGACTGTGATTCCTCTTCAGCTAGATTCCTCCAAATGCGGGTTTGGGCATTTTTACTATGCTATGACCCCAAAAATTCCGACTGCAGTACCGATTTGGACCGCGCTTGAGGCAAAGCACAAACGGTTCCATAAATACGGCTCTGAGGTCATTGCCGCTATCAACAGCGGAAATTATAGTAAGGCAGAACAGCTTTATCAGGATGCAGAAGCTTATTCCAAAGGTCTGATCGCCGATATGGAACGGATTTACCAGCTTGCCGGGCAATAAACTAAATATGAATCCTGCAAAACAGGGCAATACAAGCAGCTATTATCTACCGCCTGTATTGCCCTGTTGTTTTACCGTTTTTTCCAAATATATTGATTCTTTCCGTTTCCTTTTGCTTCATACAGCGCTTCGTCCGCCGCTGCATATAGTTCTTTATAATCCATTTCGTTTTCCACATTCCAGACAGCGCCTACGCTAAAGGAAATCGAACTCCAGCACTTTTCACGAGCTGCCAATATTTTTCCGCTCTTTTGCAGACGATCTAGCAACGTAACCAATGCCTCCTCCGATACAATCCTGCGAAGGTATAAAATAAATTCGTCTCCGCCATGTCTTGCCACAATATCCTCGTCCCGAATCGTATCCGAAAGCAGCTTCGCCACAGCCTGCAACAGCCTGTCTCCCTCTGGATGCCCATAATGATCATTGACTTGTTTAAAACTATCCACATCCAGATATACCATAGTACGAGGATAATCTGCAATCTGATCCTCTGTAATCTTTTGCTGGATGATTTCCTCAGCCGCCAGCCGGTTATAAATCCCTGTAAGAGCGTCCGTCTCGGAAACCTTTTTCAAATGCTTGGAACGCTTTGCCTTCTGCCAGATCACCAGCCCAAAGACTACTAATATAATTGCCAGCAGCAACATCATCATCTGAAGCAGCAGCCCCGGATTCTGATACAACAAATCCTTTAATCCCAAACGCTCATTGTGGAAAAAAGTATTCCCCAGTACAATTTTCTGAATCTGATCCGCTGATATCCGCCCTAGCCCCTTGTTAATAATCCGCAGCAGCACCGGATCGGCATCTCTGCAGACTCCGATACACAGGTTTTCCATCATATCCGTCATCTGAAGCACATACAATTCGTCAAATTCATAGCTGGACAGATAATAGTTGGCAACATAATTGTTCAGGTAAGTCACATCCGCCTGTTCCTTGGATACCGCCCGCAGACAGTCCTCCAATGTATCCAAATATAAAATACTCTGATCCGGCTCCAAACGCTTTTCTATCTGCGCCGTCGTATGATAATTTTTCGGAAGCGCAATGATCTTTACCAGGTTATTATCCTTCTTTTTCCCTACTGTCACAACCGAAGTCTGTAAATAGATATTACTTAAATATACATTATGCTGCTCCGCCCATTGATAAGAATGATCCATCGCCGTCAGCAGCTCTACTTCGCCTTCTTCTAAGCGCTGCATACTCTCCTCAAAGGAGCCTGTCGTCAAATATTCAAACTGCAGCCCCGTATTTTCCTCCAACAGACGGAACACATCCGCGAAAATTCCCTGCATGGAGCCGGTCTTTTTATCATAATACTCAATCGGCTTCCAAAACGGAGCATACGCCACCCGAATCAGAGGATTGGACTGAATGTAGTCCTTCTCTTCCCTTGTATACGCGGTTCGGTACATGGAATACCAGTTTGCATCCATATAACGATCCGCCAGCGTACTTTCAAACATCGGCTCTGCGTCCGCTATTTGCTCCATTGCCCCCTGAAGCTGTTCCATCAGAGGATTTCCCTCCAAAGTCAGAAACTGTATCTCTACATCCCTTAACCGGGCAATCATCTTGTTTTCCTCATTGCCCATAATCGTCGAGTATACCGCATCAACCTCTCCGTTCTTTAGTGCTTGATTCATTTCCGACTGCGTTCTATAATACTGCTTTTGAACAGAAAACCCGTTGTCTTTGCAATACTCATCCAGCTCCGGATCTTCTGCCCAGGACTGCAATACTGCCACACGCATACCGTGGAACGCTTTGAAATCCTCATACGTCAGGGTATCATCATTTAGACGGGCATATAAACCGGAAGGAACGCTACTGATACTCTCCGAATAGACAAGTCCTTTATCCTGAGGTAAACCGATATCCGCGCCGCATAAAATATCCAGTCTCCCCTCCAGCAGACTCTTTAGACAGTCATCAAAGGACTGCTCCACAAACTCATATCTCCATCCCATAAGCTGAGCAATTTCCTGATAATATTCATACGCATAGCCTGAATAAACGCCATGATCGTCTACTTCCTGATAGCCATGAAACGGATAATATCCTATCCGTATCAACTGTTCCTTTGCATTTGCCTCTGTCCGACAGCCTATCATTAAGCCTATTGCTAGAGCCAGACAGAGGAAAAGTAATAAGCCCTTACCCGTTTTGCTCTTCTCCATAATGTCCCTCTCATATCACGATTGCCGATGCTTTGATATCCGGCGGCGGCTTTATCGGGCTGTCACCATGATATCTTTCCGGTTGTATTTTCAGTTATATCTGTTTTTTTTATCTTCTATTATAGCTCTTGTATCTGGAATACGCAAGAGCTTTTCTCTATCTTTTTGCTTCTCCTTTACGCTTTATACAGATCGATCCTCGGCAATGTGCAAAATTTTTCCATGTTCTATAATAAAATCAAAAAATCTGGCAATAGCCGGGTAAAAGGAAAGGATGTGATCGTATTATCAGCTATCGTCCCTTCTGGGAAACCTTAAAGAAAAAACAGATCACGCAATACCAGCTTATCCATACCCATAACTTCAGCACAGGCACACTCGACGCTCTCCGCAAAGGGCGCAGTATTACTTTAAATACCTTACAGGATATTTGTCGTCTGTTAAGCTGTACGATACCGGAAGTAGTAGAATTTCTTCCGGATCCGGACGAAGAAGAAGCCAAACCAGAAACCGAACCCACGCTCTGACGATACAGGAGGGCAGTTTTCTAATCAGACTGCAAAAAGCAGGGAACCTAGAATATTTCTGAATTCCCTGCTTCTTTATTCAAATCTCTTTGTTTCTTAACGTTCTCATCGCATTTAAAATGGCGATAACCGACACCCCGACATCTGCAAATACCGCCGCCCACATATTGGCATATCCTAACGCTCCAAGCAGCAATACCAGAAACTTGATTCCCAATGCAAAGACAATATTCTGCCGCACAATCACCATGGTCTTTCGCGCTATCTTTATCACCCTGGCAATCTTTTCTGTATCATCGTCCATCAGCACTACATCTGCTGCTTCAATTGCCGCATCCGAACCCATACTGCCCATTGCAATTCCGATATCTGCCCTTGTCAGCACCGGAGCATCGTTGATACCATCTCCTACGAACGCCAGCTTCTGCTTTCCTCTCTCCTCCGCCAGCAGAGTTTCCACTTTGGAAACCTTATCTGCCGGAAGCAGTTCGGCATGTACCTCGTCAAGTCCCAGTTCTCTGGCAACTGCTTCTCCTACCGCTTTCTGATCTCCGGTCAGCATTACCGTCCGACGAACTCCGGCGGCTTTTAACTTGCGGATCGCCTCCGGCGCCTCCGTCTTTATCGTATCTGAAATAACCAAGGTTCCCAAAAAAAGTATGATACCAGGCTCTGTTTCCCCTGCCGTATAAACGATTGTTCCGATCCGCTCGCAGACAGGAACGGTAATTCCCAAATCCTTCATCAGCTTTTCGTTTCCGGCATAAAACATTCTGCCGTCCAGACGAACCTTAACTCCCTTTCCTGACAACTCCTCTACCTCTGCTACCCTGGACATATCCAAAGCAGCATTACCCGAATATTTGGTATAGGCATCCCGGATAGA
>CAJUFW010000002.1:0-21686 GCA_910585655.1 uncultured Lachnospiraceae bacterium | reverse complement strand
GACACACTCTTTCCCTACACGACGCTCTTCCGATCTGTATAGGCATCCCGGATAGAAACCGCAATCGGATGATTGGAATAGCTCTCCGCATAAGCAGCATACTCCAAAAGCTCCTCTTCACGGATCTTCTCCGCAGGCAGCTTTGCCGAGACTTTAAACTCTCCCTTTGTCAACGTCCCGGTCTTATCAAACACTATCGTATCCAGCTCGGAAAGAGCTTCCAAGTAATTGCTTCCCTTTACCAGTACGCCAATCCGGGACGCCGCCCCTACTCCGCCAAAAAAACTAAGTGGTACGGAAATCACTAGGGCGCATGGGCAAGAGATTACTAAAAAGGTACAAGCTCTCTGAATCCATTCTCCAAAACCGCCTCCTACTATCAAAGGAGGCAGCAGGGCTAACAGTACCGCTCCGATTACTACTACTGGTGTATAATATCTGGCAAAACGAGTAATAAAATTTTCTACTTTTGCCTTTTTGCTGCTGGCGTTTTCTACCAGTTCCAAAATCTTTGCCACTGTCGAATCTTCAAATTCCTTTGTCGTCTGTACCTGCAGCAGCCCGCCTCCGTTGACGCAGCCACTGATAACCTCGCTTCCAGGAGCTACCCGCCTTGGAACCGATTCCCCGGTCAGGGCAGAGGTATCTACCATAGACTCTCCGGAAACCACGATACCATCTAACGGAATACGCTCTCCGGCTTTAATCACAATCAAATCACCTACGGATACTTCGTCCGGATCGACTTGCTTTAATTCCCCGTCCTCTTCTATATTGACATATTCCGGGCAAATATCCATCAGATCGGAAATCGACTGCCTGGAACGGTTTACTGCATAGCTTTGAAACAGCTCACCTACCTGATAAAAGAGCATAACTGCGACTGCTTCCGCATATTCTCCTACAGCAAAAGCCCCTATCGTAGCCAATGTCATCAGAAAGTTTTCGTCAAATACCTGTCCATGACTGATATTTCGAGCCGCCCGGTATACAATATCCCAGCCTACTAATACATAAGGCACCAAAAAGACCAACAAGCCCCGGGGAAATTCCTCCATCCAATCCGCCCATCCGATCTTCTCTCCTACTTCCAGGGCAAGAAACAGGGCAAATGCCGCCAGAATTCGATACAACATTTTTTTCTGCTTTTTATTCACTGCCTGATACCCCCTCGCCGCTATCCATCTATCTTTGCTAAAGCTGAATCACACAATCCGGCTCTACTTTTTTGCATACCTTAACGACTTCCTGCATGATTGCATCAAAACGGGAATCGTCTGCTTCAATCGTCATTTTCTGCGACATAAAGCTTACAGAAGCGTCGCTTACCCCATCGATTTTCTTGATCGCATCCTCCATTTTTGCCGCGCAGTTCGCGCAATCCAAATCCACCAGTTTAAATTTTTTCTTCATAATACGACTATAGGCGCCAACGTCTCACTGCCCTCTGGCAGAATAAGCGCCTTCCTCCTTTCTTTTTATAAGTTGTCACGGTTTCTTTTATTCTTCGATATGCTCCATTCCCTGGCTTAAAATCGTCAGCACATGATCGTCTGCCAACGAATAAAACACTGATTTTCCCTCTCTTCTGTTTTTTACCAGACGAGATTGCTTTAATATTCTAAGCTGATGGGAAATCGCGGATTGGTTCATATTCAACAACTGTGCAATATCACAGACGCACATCTCCGATTCCAGTAGCAGGAATAAAATCCGGATTCTGGTCGAATCTCCAAATACCTTGTACAGCTCTGCCAGATCGTAAAGCTTATCCTCTTCCGGCATCCGCTCCCTCACTGCCTGTACTACCTCCTCATGTACATCATACAGATCGCAGCATTCCACATCACCTATCGCCATGAAGTTCCTCCTTTCTGGTTCCCTATGGGGCAGCCGGTTTTATATATTCATATTTATTCATATGAATATCTATTCATATGTTGATTATAAAACAAAGCAGCAACTATGTCAAGCATTTTTTTCCTGCTTTGTCTTTTTATTTTATTTTTTTATCGTATCAGCTTCCCCAGATTCCGATCCGTAGCCAGGTTTGCCAAGTTATATAATACCAAAATATCGGTAACACGATTCTCTTTGATATATTCGCTTAACGCCACATGAAAATAACGTAAATCTACCATCAGTACTCGCTCGTAATGGTTGACTGCCAGCGGCACAAAGGAATGGGCAAACGAATCCTTTATCACCAGCAGCGTCTTTCCATTCGACACATTGGTTCGGATGTCTACCTCGCCATAATTACCGCCCAGATACACGGAATATTTATCCTTTCCCTCTAACGCCGTACGGTCATAAAGTGTATCCCGCACATCCTCGCTCTGATCATAGGTCAGCGTATACTCCCGTTTTTCTTTTTCCTGTTTCCAATGATACAGATAAATACTGTCCTTTTTTACCGTCGTATTTACCTTGGAATCCAATGTTCCGGCAAAGTCCGTCGCCGCTTCCTCTATCTCAAAGTCCTCTGCGCCAAACGCTTCTAACCCGGTTCTTTCACACCATTCCTGATACGCATAAAATGCCCCCAGCGCAGTCCAGTGGTGATCCGTCCGGTAATAAATATAGTCCTCTTTATGCTCTCTTAGTACCTCTTCGGCATCTAGCAATACCCCGTCCGGCAGTTGCTCGTTCAGCTTTGCCACATAGCGGCTTTGATCGTACGGCGCTGCAAACGCCGGGAGCTTTTCCTTTAATATCTGTGAAGCGGTCGGAACAAGCAATACCTGCATATGATCCGATGTAAAATCCGCCAGATGCTTCTCTACAAAGCCTGCCAGATACGTCAGGTTCCGCTCTGCCAGTTCACTTTCAAACGTCTTTGTTCCATGCTTTTCCATTAAATAATTGTCCTGACAGAAATAGACACCGTTGATATCCTGACGCAGCATCAACCGTTCCACATCTGTCTTCCAGCCAATCCACTGGTTCCGCCCGATAAATTGGTCGGTAATAAAGCTCTCGTAATCACTGGTATAGCTGCCTTCAAACAGCGCTTTCCAGGAAAATTCCGGCTTCTCTGCCAGATAACGGTTCTCTTCTTCCGAAAAAGCCTTTGGCTTTACCAAAAGGCTTCCTATCGTCAGCCCAAATATTAAAATCAGAAAAAGGATAATCCTGCTTTTTTCCCTCATGATCTCTCCTGCTTTCTCTTTTTCTCTCAAACCTGTCTTCCATCCGTTAAAAGCGGAAATACAAAAACGGATTGTACGTGGCGTCTACCAGATAGGCTACGGATACAAAAAATATGATAATATAAACGATATTCTGTCCCAGCGTAAGCAGCCCATCCTGATACCAGACCGCTTTTCCTGCCGCTCTTTCTGGCGTTTGATGTAACTTTGCTTCCAGCTTTTTTACCAGCTTCTTCGGCAGCTCCGTACTCCCAAGCACCAGCAACACCAGCCAAAGGGCGTTGGTATAAAACAGATAAATAAATTCCCGATTTATCCAGGCAATTCCACCAAATCCAAACATATTTTTCAGGTACACAAAGCCTACTCCCATCGAATCAAAGGCGAAAATCACCCAGCCTATCGCTACCACAAGCAGCGTGTATACATGCTGCAGCCAACGCGGCAGACGTTCCAGACGCTTTAATAAAAACACCTTTTCTACAATCAAAAAAATACCATAATAGATACCCCAGACGACAAAGTTCCAGCTTGCCCCGTGCCAGATACCCGTCAGCAGCCAGACAATCGCCAAATTACGAATCTGGCAGAGCCGTCCTTTCCGGTTTCCTCCCAAAGGGATATAGACATATTCCCGGAACCAGGTTCCGAGAGAAATATGCCATCTGCGCCAAAATTCCGTAATGCTTTTAGAAATATAAGGGTAATTGAAATTTTCGGGGAAATGAAAACCAAACATCCGTCCAAGACCAATCGCCATATCCGAATAGCCAGAAAAATCAAAATAGATCTGGAACGAATAAGCCAAAATCCCCAGCCACGCCGTTGCTACAGACAATTCCTGTCCGCCCATCGCCGAAATACTGTCCCAAAGCATCCCGATGTTGTTTGCCAACAGCACCTTTTTCCCCAAGCCCAATAAAAAACGATTGATTCCTTCTGAAAAATCACTGCTGGTTTCTTTACGCTCCTGCAGCTCCTCCGCTATCGTCTGATAACGGACAATCGGCCCGGCAATCAACTGTGGAAATAACGCTACATACGCGCCAAAGGAAATGATATTTCGCTGTACCTTTGCCTCACCCCGGTAAATATCTACCGTATAAGACATCGTTTGGAAAGTATAAAACGAAATCCCAATCGGCAGCGCTAATTTTAGCAGCGGAATCCCTGTTCCCAATACCCCGTTAATGCTTCCAATCAAAAAATCCGCGTATTTGAAAAATCCCAGTAGCAGCAAATTGATCGTCATAGAGGAGGCTACTACCCAACGGGCTTTCCTCTCCTTTCCCTGCTTCATCAGCTTATCCACCAACATACCATGGGTATAATCTACCACTGTAGAAAACAACATCAATACTACATAAACCGGTTCTCCCCAAGCGTAAAATACCAGGCTTGAAAAAAACAGCACCGCATTTTTTAACTTCCGCGGCACCAAAAAATATAACACCAATACGATCGGGAAAAACCGAAATAAAAATAACAGACTACTAAAAACCATAGCCTCTTAAACCTCCTGTCACCAGCCCTCTCTGCCGGTTCTTTCATTCCTCTGGCTCCTCCTCTTCTATCCAAGAAAGAGAAAGCCCTTTTTCTTCCCTGCAGACCAACAGTATCTGTATGCTGCCTGGTATTATTCCTGACGGATAGAATTCCGCTACCTCTTCCTCTGTCAATAGCAGGGAAAACTCTGTTCCTACTTCCGGCAGCGCCGTCCGTTCTTCTTTTTCTGATTCCTCTTCTATCTGCATGATCTGTGTAACCGCCAACGCCTCATAATAAAGGATGGTTCCATTCTCTGCCAGTTCTGTCCGGAGCAGCTTTGCCCGGATACTCGCCTCTTCATACGCAGTAGCTCTTACCTTTGGACCAGAAAATTCCTCCGTAGCGGCATTGTCGGTCGGATCCGGGTCTATCGTCAAATCACTCGCTAAGCCCTGCGGTTCGTTCTGCGCCAGGGCGATTCCCGGATTCTCCTCCTCCGATATATCCACTCCCTGCTCCAAATTGGCTTCCTGCGCCAAATCCAGTTTCTGGCTGTCCGTCTCGCTCTCCGGCTGTATCTTTGTTTTTCCGAAAAAAAGCAGACCACAAACCAACGCTATCCCTGCCAGCGCAAAAACAACTGAACTTTTATTGTTACAAAAGGCAGACCATTTTCTTCGATCTTTTAGTCCTACTTCCGTCCTCCTCGCCCCGTCTGCCTTCTGGTAAATTCCCGCGATAAATTCTTCCTTACTTTTCATATGGTTAATCCCTCTCTAATCAGGATTTCCTTTAACTTACGACGTACCCGATAGAGCTTAATCTTGACCTGCGGCATCGTCAGCTTCATCACCTGTGCGATCTCCCGGTAACTTAACCCCTCTAGCTCTGCTAAAAAAATCAGCCTCTGCTCCTCTGGCTTTAGCCGACGGATCGCCTTTCCCAGTCGCTCTTTTTGTTCCTTTGCCAACACCTGTTGTTCTACCGTAATACTGTCTGCTTCCTCCGGGTATTCCTCTATCAAAACTTCCCGTCGATGCTTCCGCACCCAGTCCACCGCCTTATGGTGGGCAATGGTATACAAATACGTTTTAAAGCCCTGTCCTATCCGGTAACGCTCCCGGTGCAGCAGGATTTCCACAAAAACATCCTGCGCCAAATCCTCTGCATCGGAAAAGCCCGGTCCAAAACGCTGAATAAAATAAATCAGCGAATCTTTATACCGCATTACCAGCTCCTCAAATCCCTTCTGGTTTCCCTCTAAAAAAGCGGTATAATCCTTGTCATCCTGGTTCATCTTGCTCTCTCCGTCTTTTGCTCTATCCTCCCTGAAAGCTGCTCTAAACCTTCCCTGAAGCAACTCGCTCCCACAGCCTCCTGTTTCCTCAAAAACAGCCGTCTTTTCCTGTGAATCCTTTGGCAAACGACCTGTCGGGGACAGTATATCACAAAATCTGGTAGGTGTGAACCGAAATTTTATAGATTACTCGAAAAATCCATTGATGGTATCAACACCGATTTTAACGCCTTTTTTTGCCGCCTCTAAAATCGCGTCGTCACCCTGTTCTTCCGCCTCGAACGGAATCTCTCCTAACAGGACAAAAAAGACATAATCTCCGTGACGTACTACCTCGCTCGCCTGAACCTTTACCATATTTGCCGGATACTGGAACGCATCGTTGATCTGATAATCCCGGTAATCATTTAATACTTTCTCTACGTCGTCTGCCTTTCCTTCAGCAGCCTTTACAGCGATAAACATATCTACCTGGGCGCTGATCATCGGTCCTTCCGCGATTACTTCCTCATACATATCTTCCTTCAAACCCATCATCGTATCCAGCGTCGCGGCGTCTAATGCCATATCGATATAATACGCCTCTCCATACGCATCCTTTACTGCCTGATGAATCTCTGAAAGACTTACCTCTTTCTTTTCCTCCTTCTTGCTGCATGCTCCTAATGACAGCACGCACAGCAACGCCAACATAGCACAAATCCATTTTTTCATTTCTTCGTTCTCCTTTTCTTTTCCTTTTGTCAAAAGCATCTCTTAAAACAGCCTGTTTCATCATCTTTTTCAGCCTGTTTTTCTCGGATACTTCTGCATAAAAATAGGTGTGAATTCTTACTCACACCTATTATTCGTAGTTCTTTAAAAAAAGTTACAACTTTTTTTCATTTTTCGTTTCTCTTTTTCGTTTTGGTCTTTCTTATCACTCAATTTTCTCAAAATCATCCACACCATGCTTACAGATAGGGCAGATAAAATCCGGCGGAAGCTCCTCGCCTTCATAAATATAACCGCAGATCACACAGCGATATCCCTTTTTCTCTTCTTTCTTTGGCTTTGGCTTAATTGCCTCCTGATAATAGGTATACGTCACAGCCGGCTGTTCTGACAAAAGCTCTCCCTCTAAAATATCTGCCAAAAACAAAGTATGCGTCCCTAAATCCATCTCGGATACCACAGACGCGCTGATATAGCCGCAGGTTCCCTTTGTCAGATAATACAGACCATTTTCGCTTCTTTTACAGTCCTCAAAATCCTTAAATTTATCCGTCTGCCTTCCGCTTTGGAAACCAAACTGCTCAAACACCCCGAACGACACGCTCTGATCCAGAATCGAAAGATTAAAAGCACCGCTCTTTTGAATCATATCATGCGTCAGATTGCTTTTATTTACCGCTATCACCAGACGCTTTGGAATGTCTGTCACCTGCATTACCGTATTGATAATACAGGCGTTATCCCGTTCTCCCTCCTTTGCGGAAAGTACATATAATCCATAACTGATTTGAAACAACGTAGCCGGATTCATGGCAATCCTCCTTTTTGCAATTTTCTTCCATTCTAGATCGCCAAAATCCGGCTGTCAAGGCTCTTCCTACAATATCGTTAAATTACGCCGCCCAATACCAAAAGCAATACGATACTCGTTACTACCAAAAGTCCTGCTGCCAGCATCATCCCGATATTAAATTTTGCTTTTTCTCCACTCTGCTTTCCAGATTCCGAAAGCAGTCCCGTTTTCCGCAGTCCTGTTACCACCGGCTTATACAACAGCAGCGTCCAGCCCGCATTTAACGTAGCCTTGATTAAGTTAAACGGTAAAAACACCGTAGCCAACATTCCTGCTACCTGTTCTCTTGGCACTCCCATATAAATCGGCGTAACAAAATAATTCCACAACAGCATCATTATTGTCATGATCACGATACCGGCGCCTAATCCGATGATAGCTCCCTGCATAGTATGTTTCTTCTTATAAATAAAGGAAGCCGGCACACAGAAACTGACACTTGCCAAAATATTCATCAAAAGCCCCCACGGTCCTGTACTGCTGATGGTTAAAAACTCAATCACTGCTACAAGCACTGAAATCACACTGGATACCAGCGGACCAAATAAAAATCCTCCAATCGTAATCACTACATCCTTGGGTTCATAGGTCAAAAACCCAAAAACCGTAATATGGATTACCACTGTCATCAAAAAAGCAATCGCTACCAGCATGGCTGACATCACCATTTTTTTTGTCCGTTCATTCATCGTTTTTCTCCCTTTCTTTTTAGAAAATCCCTCCGAACGCCTGAACCTTTGTCTAAGAAAAAAGCCCCGATGATTTCTCATCAGGGCGATATCTCCGTTCTAAATGGCTTTGCTTTTCTCTACTGCAAAGGGATAAAGCTTTATGCCTTTTCCCAAAAAACGACCGTAACAAAACAGCCCTATGTAGCTCTCTGCAAAACCTGGTTCTTTTTCAGAACGTTTCTTCTTTCATCCAGACTATACTGTCGGTTCCGGAATTGGTCTTGCCTCACCGGATCAGCTTACGCTCGCGGACTTTACCGCCGGTCGGGAACTTCCCCCTGCCCTGAAGAATTTTCTCTTTTTATTTTTATACAGGAATCCGAACAAGCCTCTCCGGCTTTTGTACTGATTCTTCTGATACGGTGGTATTTTATACCCTGCCCTGCCATTTGTCAAGCGCTTTCTTATCGTAACCACCACCCACCCGTCCTGCTTCCTCACATATCTGTCACCTGCCTGCATATATTATAGTATCACGCTCTTTCATATTCTAATGATACAGCCATTCTTTTTATCACCATTTTTATCCAACTATCATCAAACAGAAAGGAATTTTATTATGCCAATTCATGTTGTTTCTTCCGGCGATACGCCAAGATCGATTGCCTCTTCTTATGGAATATCGGTCAGCAGGCTCCTTTATGATAACCAACTGACCGATCAGGATTCCCTGGTGCCTGGGCAGGCGCTTCTCATCCTAATCCCTGCCGTAACCCATCAGGTAAGACCCGGAGAATCCCTCTACTCTATCGCCGCAGACTATGGCACAACCGTCAAAGCATTGCTGCGAAACAATCCCTATCTGGTTTCTACCGGATATCAGCCGGAAAACATTCCCACAAATTCCGTTCTCGTCATTCGCTATGAAGGCGAACGGCTGCAAGAGGCAGTCTTTGGCGGTTATGCCTATCCGTTTATCCGTCCTGATATTTTACGGGAAAGCCTGCTCTATCTTTCGGAATTATTTGCCTTTTCCTATGGCTTTACAATGGAAGGAGAATTGGTTTCCATCGAGGATGAACGACTGCTGCAATCCACAAACGAGGCTGGTGTCTCTCCTATTTTAACCCTAACTCCCCTAGATGCCTCCGGAGCCTTTAACAATCATCTCGTCCATACTCTGGTGACGGATCAAGCCGTTCAGGATCGGGTTATCGAAGAAGTCACCGCCACCATGCTTCAAAAAGGATATCAGGGTATTGATATTGACTTTGAATACATCCAAGCCGAGGATCGGGAAGGTTACGCCGCCTTTGTCTCTCGTATAACCGAACATATGAACAACCTGGGATTTCGGACTTCTGTCGCTCTCGCGCCAAAAGAACGCGCCGACTGGCCAGGGCTGCTTTATGAAGGGGTGGATTATGAGGCATTGGGGGCAGCAGCGAATCAGGTTTTGCTAATGACGTATGAGTGGGGGTATACATAAGTCCATGTAAGATATAGGTGATTTTTGAATGAATTCATTTCATTCATCATCTGATAATACACTAAAAATATCAGCTAATGCTATGCCAGCTTCATAGTTTATGGGAAATCTCCCTTTTTTCTGATAGACTATAACAGTAATTTGCTTAATCACTACCTGTCCCCGTTGGAATGTCCTCTCCAACGGGGACCCTTTTTATATGATAGGAAAGTTCTCCGGCGAATCGTCGCTGTCTACTGTTCCCACCAGAGTCTTTCTCTGTGCTGCCCTACTGGCTATCATAGAGATATTATGCACAATCTGATCTACCTCTTCTTGTGTTTCCACAATCGCCTTTGTTTTGATTATATTCTGGGCGCCGGTAGGCAAATCTTTTACAAACTCTTTATGTCCCTCCTCATCATATCTAAGGCGATAGCCAAACTTTTTCATAAAGAACTGTTCCTGTTTTGTCGCTGGACCTCTCACAATTTCCACCTCCTACTGTTTCTTCATCTTATGCCTTTCTGTTTGTCCAACTTGACAAGTTCCGCTCTCTTTTCTGTCATTATCAATGAAATCTGCCACTTTTCCAGTCTATCCTTTCCTAAATCAGATGTCTGTGAAATCAGAAACCCTACAAAAACTTTTCGATTATCCATTTGCTTTTCTTCTAAGTTCTATGGTAGAATACAAAAAGCTACTGCTGTTTTTGTTTAAGATATTTTGTCATAAACACCCATTTGGAGGTATATTATGGAATTTAACGAACGCCTAAAGCTTATGCGTATACGCTTTCAAACTACCCAACAACACCTTGCCAACGCCCTTCATATTGGCTTATCTACCTACCAACAATATGAAGAAGGCACTATCGAACCGCCTCTATCGACTGCTATCTCTATTGCAACATACTTTGATGTTCCCATGGACTGCTTAATAGGCAATGGCTTTTTTTCTAACTGGGAAGAAATTCTTTCTGTCAGAAAAGAGATTACGAATGCCTTATCTGAACTATATCCTTCCCTTTCCGAAAAATATGATTTATGTCACTTCTCCGAAGGTCAACTTGCCCATCTCCTCCCTGCCTTATTTTCTAAAGTATATCTTGATAGCAAAGGAAGCATCATTTTGGAGCCTTTCCTTCCTGCTGGGACTGACCTTCCTTCCGGAGCTGACGCAGGAGCGAATATGGGTAAAAAATAAAAACTCCAGGTTTTTGTATTTTATTCTCGAACTTTTACTATACATATGATATAGTATAAATTGAAAGATGGTATATAATTATAATTAGAGTAGTGAAACTAAAACTAAGCCCTCCTACTGTCAGGAAAGGAGAACCCTATATGGCACTTATGCAGGAAAAAACATACACAATCGAAGATATCTACGCCCTTCCAGAAGGAAAGAGGGCAGAGCTGATTGACGGTCAACTGTATATGATGGCTCCCCCAAAGCGGATACACCAGGAGCTTGTCAGCCAGTTTACCAAAATCATCGGCAGCTATATTGATACCCACGCCGGAAGCTGTAAAATATATCCGGCGCCGTTTGCAGTCTTTTTAAATGTAGACAGTATGAACTACGTAGAACCTGATATTTCTGTTATTTGTGATAAAAACAAGCTGGATGAATATGGTTGTAATGGCGCACCGGACTGGGTAATTGAGATTGTTTCCCCTAGTACCGAACGTATGGACTATGGAATCAAACTCTTTAAATATCGTTCTGCAGGAGTTCGAGAGTATTGGATTGTCAATCCCCTGAACCGAAATGTCAACGTATTTGATTTTGAATATAATGAAAAAACCAGACAATACAGTTTTAACGACATAATTCCAGTCAGTATCTATGAAAATCTTAGCATCCGCGTTTCTGATTTGTTATAAGCTTGATAACAATCTTGTCTGCTAGGATACTTCTTAGGAAAAACTGTTAAACGGAGAAATTTTCTTTTTCGTTGCTTTTAGCAATTGTCTGGAGGATAAAGGCTATAAAAATCATATTTTTCAACAATTTAACGGGAGGCAATTCTTCATGGAACACTACTGTGCCTACCTCAGAAAAAGCCGTGTCGATCTTGAACAGGAGCGTCACTCTTCCGGCAGTACGTTGGATCGCCACCGTGAACTTCTTACCGCTCTTTCCCTGCAGCTCCAAAAACCGATTGAACGCTTCTACGAGGAGGTAGTATCTGGGGAATCTATCTCTGGTCGCCCTATGGTACAGCAGCTTCTGTCTGATATTGAAGACGGCACCTGGAGTGGTGTTTTTTGTATGGATGTAGAACGCCTGGCACGCGGCGACACCATCGATCAGGGTATCATTGCCAGAACCTTCTCCATCACCGGGACGAAAATCATCACGCCAAATAAAACCTATGATCCGGATAATGAGTTTGACGAAGAATATTTTGAATACGGGCTTTTTACTGCCAGACGGGAATATAAGATGATCAACCGACGTATCCAGCGCGGGCGGATTTTGTCTGTCAAACAGGGAAAATATATCTCCCCTATTCCTCCCTATGGCTACGAACGGTACAGGCTGGAACAGGAGCGTGGTTACTCCCTGCGTCCCCATCCGGAACAGGCGGAAGTGGTGCGGCTGATTTTTACCCTATACACAAAGGGTCTGGAAAACGAAAACGGTATTCTGGAACGGCTTGGTACTGACAGCATTGCTTCTTATCTGGACACTATCGGCATCAAACCAGCAAAAAAATCGGTCTGGTCCCGCGCCTCCATTCGGGATATCCTGAAAAACCCTACTTATATCGGAAAGATCTGCTGGGGCAGACGAAAAGAAGAAAAGACCCTCAAAAACGGGCAAATCATAAAAACCAGACCGAACACAGAGGATTTTATCCTTGTAGACGGTCTGCACGAAGCCCTGATCGACGAAGAAACCTTTTCTTTAGCCCAAAAGTTACTAAAGAAACATGCTATCGCTCCGGTACGGAATGGAAAAATTTTACAGAATCCACTTGCAGGGCTGGTGTACTGTCAGAAGTGCGGACAGCTTATGACACGCCTAGGGTCAAACAGTCATACCAAATATCCAACCCTGAAATGCCCAAATCGATACTGTGATACCGTCGCCGCTCCGATTGCCTTAGTAGAGCAACACATGCTCTCACTCCTGGCGGACTGGGGAAACCAATATCTGTTTGAGACCAGGGAACTCCCAGACAATATAAAAAGCGATCTGTCACTTTTTCAAAACGGTCTAAAAGAAATAGAAGACGAACTGTCTACCCTTCAAAACCAGACGGATCGCACCTACACGTTGCTGGAACAGGGCGTATATACCTCAGAGGAATTCCAGAAGCGGCGCCAGCTTCTTTCTGAAAAAACAGATGCTCTAACCAAACGTCAGGAATTCCTTCAAAGAAAAATCCGAAAGCTAGAGGCAGCACAAAACACCAGAAACCGGTTTTTCCCCCGTATCCACCATTTGCTGGATGTCTATAACAGCCTTTCTTCTGCTGCCGAGCGAAACCAGCTCCTAAAGGAAGTTATCGAACGGATCGACTACTCAAAAATAGAAAAGAACCGACGCGGCAGTCGGAATAACATCAACTTTACACTCTCCCTGTCGCCGCGCCTGCCGTCTTAGGAATTACAATCACCTATATCCTGTAGGAGGTTATACATACGGTCCACCTATGGCTATCGCTCCTATTAACCGTGTCCGCGCCGTGTTAGACTACGC
The DNA here is from genome assembly GCA_910585655.1 of uncultured Lachnospiraceae bacterium. Lineage (GTDB taxonomy): Bacteria > Bacillota > Clostridia > Lachnospirales > Lachnospiraceae > MGBC131033. Next base: position 8,329 of record CAJUFW010000002.1, on the reverse strand, counting down.
TGTCACAGCTATCCCAAGAAGCAAAATCAATCTTGGCATCCCAAACTATGCCTATGATTGGGCTCTGCCTTATGAACGAGGTGTGACTGCCGCTTCTAATATCAGCAATGTTGAGGCGGTTCGCCGGGCAGCCCTTCACCGGGCAGATATCCAATTTGACGAAACCGCCCAGTCTCCTTTTTATGAATATACCATAGACGGCATCGCTCATATCGTCTGGTTTGAGGATGTCCGCAGCATCCAAGCCAAGCTCCGTCTGATTCCGGAATACGGTCTGATGGGAGCCGGCTATTGGAGCCTGATGAAACCGTTCCGGGCGAACTGGCTGTTGCTAAATTCCTTATTTGACATCGCCGTGCGACCGGTATAATGTTACAATCAAGCAAAAACGCTCTTGTTTTTCACCCGGAACCTTCTGATAATTCTGGACGTCAAGAGCGTTTTTTGCCGACTGTCTTTATAATTCTACTTGATCTTTTATAGAGCTACGTTATTCTTCCGTTGGAACCACTAAGCCTTCCCGATGCCCTTTGTCCAATTTATGGCGGGCTTTGCGGTTTTCCACGGTATCAAAAATAATGGAAAAATCGTAATCTTCCGGATAAAGCTCTTTAGCGGCTACTTTTAGCTGCAGCCGTTTATGACTGATAAGCTGCTTCTCTTTTTTGATCTGCACCAGCACCATTCCGTTCCGATCCTCTGGTTTGACCACAATGCCAATCTGCTGTTTCTGCCCTATGGTTACACTGTCTCCTCGATGAAATTTACTCTCGTATTTTCCATTTGAAAGGTGTTCCGCCCCTGCCATTGTTTGTTGCTTTATCCGAATCAGCCCCGGCACTCTTATCTTTTCCAACGGCACTGCTTTGTTCCTTTCCTGATACAACCCAAGTTCTTCCAAAAGCTGCTCTTCCAGCCCGTCTTCTCTCTTGCCGTATGCCTCATGAGCAGCCATCCGCAGCATATTTTCCGGCAGCCCCAGCCGCTTGGCAATATAAAGAGCGCAGCTTTCCCCTGCCTTTCCCATTTCCAGCCGATACAGAGGACGCAGACTTTCCCGGTCAAATCCCATCCTTGCATTGAGAATTTCCTGGTAGCGACCCGCATATTCCTTTACCTCCGGATAATGCGTCGTAGCCAAAAACAGACAGCCGGAAAGGCGAAGCTGTTCTAAAATAGCCACCGCAATTCCCATTCCTTCTGCCGGGTCAGTTCCGGAGCCAAGCTCATCTAAAATCACCAGACTGTCCGGTGTCACACGTCTTAAAATCTCCAATACGTTACTAATATGAGCGGAAAAAGTAGAAAGGTTATCCGCGATATTCTGACCATCTCCGATATCGCAAAGCACCTGATCCTGCATGGCGATTTCCGCCTCCTCGCATGGCAGATGCAGCCCTGAACATGCCATCAAGCTAAACAGCCCTACCGTTTTAATGGTTACGGTTTTTCCTCCGGTATTAGGTCCGGTAATAACCATCCCGCACCCCTGTTTTCCTAATTCAAAATCCAACGGTACACACTCGTCCTGTTTTAACTCCGGATGTCTCGCCTGTCGAATACGGATATACCGTCTCGTTGTAATCCGCGGCTCAACTGCCCTCATCCCGGCGCTAAGCTTGCCTTTTGCAAAAACCACATCCAGCAAGATTACCACACGAATATCTTCCCGCAATTCCGTCTCACACTCAGCAATCCGATTGATCAGTTCATAGAGGATACGATGTACTTCTGTTTCCTCTTCTACCAAATACCATTCGTATTCCTCCCGTAGTTCTGTCACTGTGGTCGGTTCAATAAATAATGTCATCCCGGTAGAAGATTTGTCCACCAGGCTTCCCATTACACGGGAACGATATTCCTTTTTGATGGGAATACAAATCCGTCCGTTCCGTTTGACGACGAAAGAATCCGCCGCATAATTTTTTGCTGCCCGCAAGGCGCTTTCTGCTTTTACTCGAATCTTCTCCTCCAAAACGGACAATTCCCTTCGGATATCCCGTAGATTCGCTGAAGCATAATCATCCACTCTTCCACCCCGAACAGAACGCTCCAACTCTGCCGCCAGTTCTTCCAGACTTTTTAAATTATCGCAGTAAAAGGCGATTCCTACCTGACGCTCTTTTCCTTTTTCCAGATAAGCTCCCAGCCGTCTGACCGCCGTTAAAAATTCGCCGATTTGCTCGATTTGCTCTGGCAGAAGTAACTCTCCTCTCACTGCTTTATCCAAATATTCTTCTACTCGTTCCATCCGCGGCAGTGGAGGTGTTCCTTGCTCCTCCAACAACATCCTCGCCTGCGTCGTCTCCCTCATATGCTTTTTTAATTCCAGTTCTGATAAATATGGTCGAATCTCTGCCGCCAGTGCCTTTCCCTGCTCCGTTGTCGCATATCCTGCCAACTGCTGTCTGATTGCTTCAAATCCTGTTATCTGAAATGCAGACGCCATATTGTTTTGTTCCATTTCCTAAGTTCTCCCTTCTTACACCCTTTTTCAGTATACAGCCTTAGCAGCGCATTATCCGTCCATTTGCACGAGTGTGCATCCTGCCCGGAGAACTTTCCTAGTGATACAAAAAACCTGTAAGGCACCTACAATCCTTTGCCTTACAGGTCTCTACTATCAACTCTGTATTCCCCTCCCCGGTGGCTCTCTGTCTCGCGTCATTTTTCTACGGAGACATACCACTAAAAGATACACCATAGATACTATACCGGCATACCCAGGTCTGGTTCTGCTGTTATGGACGAAGCGCGTCTGCGCTGCAAGGGAACACAAACAAAGAACAGCTTTCTTTTTTCTGTTCCCCGCCTTGATTCAATTAACCAAGTTTCCTCCATAACACAATTAACATACAAAGCCCTCTCTTTCATTTGATAACAGTATTTTACATGAAATATGTTCTTTTGTCCAGAACTTTTTTTATCTTCTTGCGCCTCTTCCGTCTCCCCGGCTGTCACGAAAATCCGGGCGGACGTCTGCGCTTCTGGCAGGTTCGATGTTAATACTGCGTCCTTTGATTTTGGCATGTTTCATTGCCTCTAACACCTCGGAAGCAGTTTCTTTCGGCACTTCAACAAACGTATAACGATCGTACATATCAATTGCCCCTACCAAATTTCCCGGAATCCCAGACTCTCCGGCGATAGCGCCTAAAATATTGCCTGGCGTTACCCGTTGCTGCTTGCCGATATTGATAAACAGCCGTACCATTCCTTCCTCTGCACCAGTATCACCAAACAAATCCGGTTCCCCTGTACTGTTTTCCTTCGCGTCCAAATGCTTCTTTAAAAACGCTGCTGCGACATCTAGCGCAGTATAATCCTCCTCGTCTAGCTTCTCCTCCAATCTGGAAATCAAGCTGGACAGATCTTCATTTTCAATAATATCCGACAGCTCCCGGAACAGGTTGTCCAAACGGGTATGCGTCACATCATCTAAGGATGGTATCGGATTGGAACGAATCTTTGTCTTGCAATAATGCTGAATCTCTTTCAGCTTATAAATCTCCCGCCCGACTACAAACGAAAGCGCCAGTCCGGTTTTTCCGGCGCGTCCGGTACGTCCGATCCGGTGGACGTAATACTCATCGTCCTGCGGAATATCATAATTAAATACAATGTCCACATCATCCACGTCGATTCCTCGCGCTGCTACGTCTGTCGCAATGAGAATCTCTGTCTTGCCCTTACGGAAATTTTCCATCACCCGGTCACGCTGCGCCTGCTTCATATCCCCATGAAGCCCTTCTGCAAAATATCCTCGGTTTTGCAGCTCACACGCCACCTCATCGACCTTTTTCTTGGTATTGCAAAAGACGATGGAGAGGTTTGGATTATAGATATCCAACAACCTGGATAAAATTTCATCTTTATTCTTTGGTCTGACTTCATAATAATACTGATCAATATTTGCTACGGTCAGTTCCTTCTTTACTACACGAATTGTCTGGGCATCCTTCTGATACATCCCGGCAATTTCCAAAATCGGCTTTGGCATAGTCGCAGAAAACAATACGGTCTGACGTTCTTCTGGTGTTTCCTTTAAAATCGTCTCAATATCTTCCCGAAATCCCATATTCAACATTTCGTCTGCTTCGTCTAACACTACCATCCGAATATGCTCAAAACGTACGGTTTTCCGACGCATATGATCCATTACACGACCGGGCGTACCAATGACGATCTGCACGCCGCCCTTTAACGAACGTATCTGCTTTACAATATCCTGCCCACCATAGATTGGAAGCAGTTTGATACTGTGGGTATATTTACACAGCTTGCGGAACTCCCCTGCTACCTGGATACACAATTCCCTTGTCGGACACAGAACAATCGCCTGCAAATGCCGGTTTGACGGATCTATCCTCTCTAAAATCGGCACGGCAAAAGCGGCTGTTTTTCCGGTTCCGGTCTGTGCCTGCCCAATGACATCTGCCCCGGACAATACTACCGGAATTGCTTTTTCCTGGATAGGAGTCGTTTCCTCAAAGCCCATATCTGCAATCCCTCGCAGCAGCTTCGCATTAATTCCAAATTCTTCAAATCTCAATCAATTCACCAATTCCCTTTCTTCCATAACCATTCCTTAACCCTACGACTATATCACATTCAAATGCTTTCTGTCAAATTATTAAATCCATCTATGTTAATATTCTACTCTGTTTTTACTAATTGCGCCGCAGCTTCTTCTGCCAATCTTTGTTCGTCTTTTGTACAGGCTTCTCTCCCATAACGAGCCCTTTCATATAGCTGATGCAACTGTTCTGCCGCATCTATAAAAGCCCTTTCCTTCTTTTTTCCCCGCAGTCCCGCGCTGCTTTCTAATTCCTTTGGAGTCATTGCAGACTGACGCGCTCCTACCTTGTTTCCTTTTTGATTTTGTTCCTTCCGTAAGCCCCGGCAAATCGTTTCCTGGTAAACCTGCCGGATTCGCCGATTCTCCGGCGCAATGTCTGATACCCTTTGGCGTCTGGGACGTTCTCGTTCTAAACGCACGCTTTGTTCCGTGATCGTCAGCTCATACTCCTCCTGCATTTCATTCTGGCTTTTATGTCCTCTCTGTTCCGATGCCCGACGAAGTATCAGAAAAACAATGCCTGCCGTCAGCAATGTCAAAAAAAGCATCGTTCCCTGAATCAATGCTTTTAACAGCCAGAGATCCGCCTCCTTCTTTACAGGTACCGGCAGAGCCTCTCCACTCTCCTGCTCTGTTTTCTCTTCGTCTTTTTCTTCTTGCGGCGGCTCGCCGAACATCCCGGCAAACTCTTCTGGCATTCCCGTCATCCACTCGTTGACACTCTCCATCATGTTGCTGTACGGTTCCTGCAACGCCTCTGTCAACGCCTGGCTGCCCATCGGGATCCAGACCAGCGCCGACAGGAAAAAAAGTAATACTAAAAACGGCAGCAGGCTTCTTCGATTGACTTGTCTGATGTACTGCTCCTGCCCCTCTGCAGGTAAGCCTCCTGATGCCTCGAAAAACGACCTCTGCCCATACTGGTTTTTCTGGTAAAAATACAATAGCAAAAAGAGTACGGAAAGAGCATAGAGGAAAAACCGATAACCATATCCGGCTTCATTCCAAACTGCCCATAAATAAGCTGATAAAAATAAAACTCCTTCCGCTGCCAACGGGCGATCCAGCAGATTCCGGCGAAAACCTCCCGCTGTCAACACAGACGGAACCACGATTACCAGACTGCCAAAAAGCAAGCTGTTCCGCTCTACGGCTTCATACTGACCAGTCCTCCAGGAAACTACCATAGGCAGTATCGCCGTCAGCAAAAACAACGCCTCTCCACCATAAAAAAGTACGGAAGCTTCCTCCTTTTTTTCCAAAAAAACCGTTCCCGCCGCTGGAAGCAAAAGCAGGCAGACCACTGTCAAAAACCATGGTTCTGCCTGCCCCGACTGCAGATAATACAGCATTGCCGTCACCGTTCCCAGACAAAAACGGGTAAGACATTTTCCCAGAAATATTCCGTACGTCCCTGTTCTATCTTTTTGATCTAACACTTCTCTTCCCTCTACTCTATCCCCTCAAAAATCTCCCGCAGCTTCATTTTAATCGTCGGAAATGCCCGCAGAGAAATTTCTGTTTCGGCATTATATGCCTCCTCATCCTCTTCCTCCTGTAAAATATAACTGTTTTTTAAAACATATCTCTTATCTTCCAGATAATAAATATCAACGGCATGCTCCTTAGGAGAAACAATCCAATATTCCTCTACCCCTGCCTGTTCATAAAGATCTTTTTTTACCGTCTTATCCTTCATCGCTGTCGCCGGGCTTAACGTCTCTGCAATAAAACGAGGAACACCATAATAACTGCCGCCCTTTAACTGCTTTCTGTCACATACAATCATAATATCCGGCACTACATAATCGTCATTTTCCTCCGGATGATACCGATAGTCCAGATTTTCCATAAAAACCAGACAAAGACTGTCTTTTAAGCCACTTTTAATCTTGCTATAAATATTACCATCTATTACTCCATGCCTGAAATGAGGAGACGGCGACATCGCATAAACAACACCATTTATTTTTTCTTCTTTTTTATACTCGTTTTTTTGTAATTCCATTCTCTAAACCTCCCAACTGATCACATCTGTTCCATAATCCTGACACAGCCGTCTCAAGCAGACCCCTGGTCTGTCCCTGTCAGTATCTCCACCGGCATCTAAAATCACATACGTCATTCCTTTTCCCTCCGACTCCAATGCTTCTTTTAGAATCTGTTCCATATCTGCCAGCTTCCGCGGGAAACACAGACGGCTTAGCCCTTGCTGCAAAGCCTCCCGTCCGGCTCTTCCTCCGCAAGTCTCGATCCGCAGCGGCGTTTCCGTCAAAAAATCCTCTCCATTACTAAGCAATCCTACCGGAATCCCCTGTTCGAGACAATATTCTGCCGCACCTGCCGTAAGGGACACTGCATATTCCCTCTTTGGATCCGTCTCTTCTCCCGTCGTCTCACCAAACGCTAATACCAGTATCACCCTCTGGCTCGCCGCATATTCCATCTGATTGACCTGCAACAGCCCCGTACGGGCGCTTGCCTTCCAGTTTACCCGTTTCATCGGATCAAAGCTTTGATATTCCCGGATACCGCGGATTTCAAACATATCTTCATACGAATACCGTTCTGTCAGAAACTGATCGGATAAAAGCTGGAACAGGGGCTTTAACTCCTGTTCCGGCAAACTTTTCGGATACACATACAGACTTGAATTACAATATAATAATTGTCCGCTCTCTTCTCCGGCTACTTCGTCCGGGTCGTTTTTCGTCCGTCCATCGGAAACCGTCGATACCGAAAAGCGATCCGTTAAAAACAAATTAGAAGCAGTCAGACGAAGCTCCGGTATCCGATATAAGCCACGTTTTAATCCCTTGATTTCTATTTTCCGCTCTTTTTTTTCATTGGCATGTAAAGAAAGAATTTCACTTAAAAACCAGATTTTCTTCTGCCGTCTTTGCCTGTTCTGGTCAGAAGCCAACTCCTCCTTCTGGCAGGCTCGCCCGTTCCGGCTTATATCAAACATAACATGCACCACCAGAAGCGCCAGCCTTTTCCGGTTTGTCAGCCTCTCATATAGACAAGCCGTCTCTCCCTCCCGGATAGGCTCCCTTTGGAAAGAAAGACGCACGGTAAGCCCCTTGTCCCAGAAAAGACGGTATCCTGTCAACTGCAGCAAATACAGCAGAAAAATCCCCGCTATGACTACTGCCAGTTCCATCCTAACGGCTCCAGTCTTCTGTCGGCACCGGCACCTGATCCAAAATATCCGTCATCACTGCCGATCCTGTACTCCGACTGCCGCCGCGCTGCAAAATCAGCCGATGCGCCAAGACCGGAACCGCCAGCGCCTTGATATCCTCCGGCGTCACAAAATCCCTGCCGCAGACCATCGCATAAGCGCGGGCTGCGTTAAGAATCGCCAGCGTTCCACGCGGGCTGACACCCATTACAATATGATCTGCCGTCCGGGTAGCAGCTACCAGATCTGCGATATACCCCATCAAAACCGTATGGATAAAGACCTCTTTATAAGCGTTTTGCATTGCAATAATATCCTCTCCGGTACAGACCGGAACCAGCTCCTCCAACGGATTGTCCGCCAGAAAACGCTTCATAATCGCAATCTCTTCTTCCTTATCCGGCGTCCCCATACTAATCTGCATCAGAAAACGGTCAAGCTGCGCCTCCGGCAGCGGATACGTTCCTGCCGTCTCTACCGGGTTTTGTGTAGCAATGACAAAAAACGGTCGTTCCAGCACATGAGTAACGCCGTCAATCGTCACCTGCTTTTCCTCCATACACTCC
>CAJUFW010000001.1:93080-117805 GCA_910585655.1 uncultured Lachnospiraceae bacterium | reverse complement strand
TTTTTCGACTGATTTCAGTATAGTGTGGTTTTCTCTATTTGTCAATAGGTGGTAAAGGAAGGCAATTCATCCCCCACCTTAGAGGTGGGGGACTTCTTGCTGCGCTGGGTTAAAAAAGGAACCAACGTCCATACATTATTCCGCTCCTGAAAAATATCTGCTGCTACAATATACTTACTGGCTACTGCAATCTATACAGTATACCCTGGCTTTAACGCGTTTCTCATATGATCATCTTTCATGTACATAAAGGTTGCATCTGGATTGGTTTTACAAGAATTATTTCTCCCCTGAAAACTTGCTGTGTACCAGTCATAAATAGTCTGACGTTTAAGAAAGCTGCGGAAAAGCTCTAAATATTGTTGGTTTCTGTTTTTGCGTTTTTCACGTCCATGGACAAAAACAGTGTTGTCTGTCTGGCAGCGTTCTTCTAAAAACATGGTTCCCTTTGACAGCTCCCCGGCATCCTCCAACCGTCGTACCATCTGGTAAAAAAGATTTTCAGAAGCATCTGCAAGGAAGCCGGTACGAAAACGGGTATCCGTACTGTAATCAGGAGCTTCCTGATCAGCCAGCAGCCACATAAAGTTGATGTCCCATTTACAGGCAGTTTCGATTTTTCTTGAGGAATAAATATTTTTGGAATAAGCATAGGTCAGGATCTTGAACATAGTCTTTGGATCAACTGCTAGATCTCTGCCTTTGGCAGAGTAAGCCTGATATAGCAAGCTGTAATCCGGATCCTCCAATTCGTGGCTCAGCAGTCGAACAGAATCATCATCAGGAATCAAAACTTCCAAATTTAATGGCAAAACCAGTTGATAAGGATCACCGAATTCGGTATAATTTTTATGGTATTTTAATTGATTTGGCATATCTTATTATATCATGGATTGCGGACTCTTAGGAGTCCGTTTTCTGTTTTTATGGGTATAAAAACGGAGCTGCTGCTCCAGTAGATTATTCATCTACTGGAGCAACAGCCTCTCCTTTCTCTGACGCAATCTTTCCTTCAAAAATAGTACGAATTAAAATTTTCTGCGTTCTCTCATTCTTCTCTGCTATCCTGAGCTTCCCAATCCAAGGCCTCTTCTATCGCTGATATTACTTCTATATCTTCTACTGCAAACAAACTATTTCGGGAAGAAAATACATACAATCGTGAAGCTTCCCCTACCTGATTTAACAATACAATGTATTCTTTTCCAGTTTGCGCCTGCCCTTTCCAAAATGGAATGATAATTTCGCCTGCCAAATCCTCCGACGAAACGGTTCCTTTCCAACATTTCTTTATCTTACAGTGATAAAGTTCTCGGTCGTCCCCTTCTGGAAGAGGTGTTCCAATTTCTATTTGTAGGATGTGTGTGGAAGCCAATATAATATCACTTAGCTTATCTGATTCTTCATAAGGAATTCCAACAAATTCCTGTGCTTGCGACTTTTCGGAATCCAGCACCTCCTCTATATATTGCAACAATGCAGGTTCTGTCTCCACTTCTGTTATATCAACATCCATATGTTCTGAAATTTCAGTATCATATATCATACTAGAGCCCATATCAGAAAGCGGCATATAGATTTCACCTAAAAGCAAATACCGGTCATGATCGTAATAAACAGATACCTGACGCTCTAATACCAGCATATAATCTTTCCCTTGCTTGTATAAATAACTGCCAGAAATATAACTAATATCTGATTCATCTATCGTAACGTCTGACGGTATTTCATAAAGATATATCGTAGAAGCTTCTGTTGCTCCTTTTATCCTTTGCTTAACCTGAAATTCCTGTTCTACATAAGTATCATATACATGCTCTTGCACATAAGTTGCCACCATAATATCGGTACTTTGTTGAATGGCATCCTCGACACTTAAATATTCCACTGATTGAAAAAACATAATATGTTCAGACGATATCTTTTTTAAATAAATATTATCATTATTGTTTCGTCCACATCCATTTAATATAAAAATACCTGCTAATAAACACAACAGCACTTTTTGTTTTTTCATGTTATTCACCTCACTATGATTTCTTATTTTTTATATACCTGCTGTAAATGCACTTTATCTCTTGCAGTTAATGTATATACCGACTTAGCTGTTGGAAACATTACACTATCAGACATTACTTTATCATGTCCGAACCATCCCAAAGCATGTCCTAATTCATGTGTAGCAGTTTCTTTGTATCCATCTGAAGAAAGTTCTTTATCAATTATACAGGAAATTGTTAAATTTATATTCTTACAACTTTTTTTCTTTCCATTCCAAGTATAATATCCTTCTTCAGAAGAGTTCCAAATCCTTGTTGCACCATTTGCAGTTGTAGTTAATGTCCAATATCCCATTAATGCCATTTGATGCAAAAACCTCCATAAAAAGAAATTCCAGAACCTTCTCCTCCTATTGTCATATCTATATTTAATGCGCTATTCCACTGCGTTCTTGCTGTTGCTAATGCACTCGAAAGATAAAAGGTTGATGTATTACTTAACTTTTCATAATAAATTTTTGGCGTTGATGTCCAATGACCAATTGTATCTTCATCACTACACCAATACTCTAACGTACCAAGATACGTTTCTGCCATAACCTTGTCCCATAATACAACATTTAACACTAATATGGATATTAACATAGCAATCATAACTCTTTTTAATTTCATCTATTATTCCTCCTGTTTTTCCAAAAACTAAAATATCATAGTTTTGATGTGTACATTTGAAAGCTTTGATCCCTCTTCTGCTTTCACAGAAACTGTTAGCCACATCATCAACACTAACACCAAGCCTACACTTACAATTTTTTAACTATTGATGTTACTTTCATCACTACTACCTTCCTTTCTTTTTATCCATTCATTAGTCATTTACTATAGTATCCTATAATCCTCCTTCCTATCATTTATAACTTCTCGGAATCTCCAGCCCCACTTTTTCAAAAACACTTGACAAACCAATCAAAAAATGAGACGCTTCGCGCCCTTGATCAATAAGTACATTTTTTTGATTGGAGGCGATTTTTGATATTACCTTGTAACCCTGGCGGACACGCCGCCTATCAGGATACTTTCGTATCTGAGTTCCTGAATTTTTATAATTTTTATCATAAAGTAAATATCACTTTATTTTCTTGAGTTTATGTACTATAATCACATAATACCTGAAAATCCGTCAGGTTTTCCTCTGCTGCCAAATATTCGTCTGAAACAACAATACCAACTGAAGATTATTTAAAAACTGCATTCTTCTATCTATTACTTCTTTTTCCTTATTTTCCAAAAAATCAAACATGTTCATACCTTTGATAAATTTTGCCTCTGCCATACAAAAATCAGGAATTGTTAACAATAAGATTCTAAATGCCTCTTTTATCAGTTCTTTCTCCGATTTTTCTGTCTCATTCTCTTTTCTTTTCTCTTTTTCTGCTATGCCAATCAAATAGAAATATTCTATTAGCTGAATTCGATAAGTAATTTTTGACCATTTTTTTTGATAGGAAGCCAGAGCTTTTTTCAATTTTTCTATATTCTCTTTTCGCACCAGTTCTAACAAATTTCGTATCTCTATCCATTCCTCACACTCTTTTTTGGAATATATGATACCATATTTATTAGCATTCAATCCCATCCGTTGAAAAAGCAACAAGAGCAAAAAAACATTTGGTTCATGTTCTCCGTTTTCAATTGAACTCAATTCATTTGTTGTACATAATCCATTGGCTAATCGTTCCTGTTTTATCTCAAATTCCCTACGAAATTCTCCTATCGGTTTTCCCATCGAATATTTATAGTTGATCATCTTTTTTCCCCTTGTTCAAATTATCTTTCCCAACCATCATACAGTAAAAAGGCTGTGCTTTCTATACAGAAAACACAACCTTTTTTATTCTATTTGGAGATCCAAACGATGTTATCCTAGTTCCCCATATTTGCCGGTCTCATTACCGGATCTACGGAATAGGTCTTAACACGTTCGTCTTCAATGACACCAGAATAGTTGAGTCCATAAGCAAAATCATACTTATGACCAACGGAATCGGTATAACATTCCATATCTCTTGGCGTATCCTCAGCCTGACGCTCTACATCATCCATATCCTTTGGCATCTGCATTGGCAGAAGCCCGGACGGTTCGTCTACACCGGCAATGATTCTGGCAAGTGCCTCGGAGGAAGCGGAAGCGCCGCCGTACAGAGACGCACCGCAGAATGTAGCAACAATACCGTCTACGGACGCTTCAAACTCATGGAAGCACATCGGATTTCCGGTAAACATAGCGACAACAGAAGGAATGCCCAGTTCCTTCGCTTTAGCTGCCATTTCTAAAATCTGATCAAGCTGCTTTTCATTGGTGGTAATCGCCTGATGACCAAAGTAGCTTCTGTTCTCCTTTGTTCCATCCTCTAAAGTATTTCCGGCAATTGAGGTTTTCCGTACATATGCGCCGTCTGCTACATATGGACGATACTGACGGGTAAGCGGAACCCATTCCTGATTTTCGTCCCTGCCGTCCTGTGGGAAGGAATTTCCCGGCTCTTTAGCCGGAATCAGGATCAAATCACAATCCTTTAATTCCTCTACCGGTACACGGGTAATCACGGAACCCTCTACTTTATCGGTTACAACATCAAAATATTTCTCTGCCATTTCCAGGCTGATTGGATAAGAAACCACATCTTCGGTCTCTGTCAGTCCGATTACATGATTAAAGGTCTTATGTGCTTCCTCAAACAACGCCGGAATATAGACTTTCATCCGCTTGTCGTGTGGTTTGATCGCGCCGTTTTCATTTTTAAGCATAACGACAGCTTTTACCTGCGCTGCCAAAGCGGCTTCCTGCTTGTCTGCGCTGTTCACATCAGCCAGAGCAGCCGTCTCATCCAAATAAGGATTCTCAAAAAGACCAGTCAGGAAATAACCCTGTAACAGTCTCTGGGCAGAAACGGCAAACGCCTCGTCCATGACTTCTTTTCCTACCTTTTCGCAGCCGAATTTATATGCGTCCATCAGTACCTGCGGATTCGAGCAGCCGCCCATCTGATCGACGCCAGCCATAATCGCCAGGAAAGCTCTCTCTCCTGCTTCTACCTCAACGTCCTCAATATGTGCGCCCCAGCCACAATGTCTCTTTCCTTCTTTCATTCCCTCGTTTAAGACCATCCAGTCGGTACAGACAACACCGGTAAACCCATACCGTTTTCTAAGAATTTCTTTGATCTTGTACTCGGAAAAACTCGAACCAACGACCTCTCCTAACGAACCGTCGTCACTCCAGGCTGCGGTATAAGAACTCATGATAGCCGTAGCGGATCCAGTCTTTCCTTTGAGACTAAAAGCGCCGTCCACAAACGGAATCAAAGCCGTCTCAAAATTGCCGTTTGGATAAACCGCATACTTTCCGCCCTCTAAGTGAGCCTCACGACCACCCTCGCTAGCGCCCTCACCCGTCCAGTGCTTTGCCATAGCGGTCACGGAATCCTTGCCCCAGCCAAGATCCTCTCCGTTCTCTCCGTAAGTACTCTGCAAGCCGTCGCAGAATGCGCTGACCAAATCACGGCTTAAAGCCGGATCTTCGCCAAATGTACCACTGTTTCTAAACCAACGAGGTTCGGTACACAGATCCACCTGAGGCGCCAGGAAACAGGTCACACCCAGATCTCTTAGTTCTCTGGAAATACACTGCGCAGCCGTTTTGGCAAGCTCCGGATCAAAGGTAGCAGCCAGTCCTAAGTTGCCCGGCCAGTCAGCGGTTCCCTGACCATTACGCGGATCGGAAGCAAAGTAACAAGGAATACCGAATGGCTTCGCCTCTACATAACGCTGCATCGCATTCGACCAGCTAATCTGTGTCTCATTTGGCACACCCCTCATTCCGCAGGAGTTTAAGACACTTCTTAAATGCTGGTCAAGGAAGGTCTTTTGCTCCTCGTTGACCTCGCTTGCTACATCAAACTGATGAGCGCTAAAGCACATCAGCCCTGCAATCTGCTCAATAGAAAGGCGTCTTGCCAAATCGTCTGCACGCTCCTCCGGAGACAGTCTCCAGTCCTCAAACGGAAGCAATTCTCCTGTCCTAGCCAAGTCCTTAAAGGCAAAGCCGTCCTGCTCAATTAAGGTTACACCGGATTCCGGGCTGTAGCCTAACGTCTTCCCGCCCTCATTTTCAACCAAGTTGAATTTGTAAGCGGTTTCTTTTTCTTTCCACATGGTTTTATCCTCCATTCTTGTTGCCTGAAACAGTCAGGCTTTTTATGACTATTGCATAATTAGATTATATATAATTCCTCTGAGTTTGTCAAACATAAACATCAAGAAACAGAGGTCGGTTGAAACTCCTGTATTTTATGACGGTGTTTCTGCTTTTACGGGAATCTCCAGTTCTTTCGCCCGGCTAAGAAACGATTTATAGTGCCGTTCCGTCCGAAAGTCCGAACGCTGCGGTTCCCTTAAAAAATGAAAATCTACCCGCTTCCTGGCAAATCTGGCACACTCTGCCATTGGCTTCCCGTTGACGATATACGGCGCTGATTTATTTTCCATCACCGAACGATCAAACGCATTGTTGTGATCGTACAACGGATGAAACCCTAAAATATCCGTCGTTGCCGGATCATAATAAAAGCCCCAGTTTTCCAGATGACGATCCGGATTGGAAATCAGATAATCTACAATCCACATTTTATAATAATTTTCTGCGTCCAGCTTTAAAACCTCCCGTTCAAAATCCAGACCATTGTGATTGCAGTAAATAAAAAATTCCTCTGCATGTAATACCGATCGTTCCTCTGACGCCATACATTTACATTTGCAATACCTCGTCCCCTCTAACTCTGCCAGCTCATAATGCAGATGAGGAACGTTACAAAAATCTAAAATATGAGAAACCTCTGATTCAATAACCGCCTCTGTCGGATCGACATGCCCTGCTTTATACAAATAAAGTTCTCCCTCTTCCCTGCGCCATGCTTTTGCATAAGCTCCCCTTGTCGTAAATTCCGGTGAAGTCGGGCTGCCCTGCAAAGAAAGGGATGTACCATGTAGCGCCACCTGTGTCACAATCTCATTTAAGGGATTATCCCGTACACTGATCTGCGCCCATGCAGCCGTATCCCTCTTTGCCTTTACCCAATAATTGTCCTGTAGCGTGACAGCATGACACATCAGAGAAATTTTTGCTTTGTTTTCTACTGTTTGGCTTTGGGAAGCCGATAAAAGGCTGTAAAGCTTTTTGGCATTTGCCCGTGATAGCGGTAATACTTTGCCTGCCAAATAGCGGTCTATCAGATCATCGTTCTTACGGCTGATACGATTGACTTCAAACACATAGTCCTCATAAGAAGAACAATCCTCTCTGGCTGGGGATTCCTGGAATACCCCCTTTAACTGCCAGGGCAGCAAATCCTCGCGAAACAGGATATAATCCATTCTGGCTCGATCTGCAAACAACACCGGAATATCCTTACACAACAAAAGCACACTGCCACCTCCTCTTCCTCATAGTCTTATTATACTACGCCTCCGACTATTC
Source organism: uncultured Lachnospiraceae bacterium (assembly GCA_910585655.1). GTDB lineage: Bacteria > Bacillota > Clostridia > Lachnospirales > Lachnospiraceae > MGBC131033. The sequence continues at coordinate 110,269 of CAJUFW010000001.1, read as the reverse complement.
GTCCAACAGAAGTTTTTGTGTGCTTTTTTCCTGAATTCATCCTTTTACCGCTCCGGCTGCCACCCCACGTACAATGTATTTCTGGCAGGAAAGATAAAAGATAACAATCGGTATAATCGCCAATACGAGCATCGCCATCATAGCCCCCATATCAATCGATCCATAGCCGCCCTTTAAATACTGAATCGCAATCGGCAGCGTCTTATAATCCGAACCAATCACCAAATACGGCAGCAAATAGTCGTTCCAAATCCACATCGCGTTTAGGATTGCCACCGTAACGGCAGTCGGCTTTAGAATCGGGAAAATCACCCGAAAAAAAGTTTGAATTGGACCGGCTCCATCGATCATCGCTGCTTCTTCCATAGCAAGTGGAATCGACTTGATAAAACCTGCAAACATAAAAACAGAAAGCCCGGATCCAAAGCCTAGATAAATCGCAATAATGCCAAGCGGATTATCCAGATAAAGAATGTTTGCTACTTTGGACATCGTAAACATTACCATCTGAAAAGGGACAATCATAGAAAAGACAAACAGGTAATACAAGAGTTCCGTCAGCAGATTTTTTACCCGTACCAGATACCATGCCGTCATAGACGTTCCGAATATAATCAACGCTACGGAACAGACCGTAATAAACAGCGACCAGCCAAAGGCGGAAATAATTCCTGTTTTTTCTATACCGGAGAGGTAATTTTCCAGCCCGGCAAAGGTCGCTGCATCCGGCAGACGGAAAGGAGCGTCGCTGATATAGAGCCTTCCTTTAAAGGAATTGTACAAAACAACGATAATCGGAAATAAAAAGAGCGCAGAAAGCAACGTCAACACCACTATCCATATACCTTGCCACAGCGGATGAAGCGCCGTTTCCGCTACACCGATACCACCTGCATTTTTATCCATGTTCTTTTCTCTCATCCTTAGCTCCTGCCTTTCTGTATTGTTTCTTCCTTCTAGGATTCTACTTCCTTCCTCCTGGTCAATACAAGCTGCGTAAAAGAAATAACTGCCACAATCAGGAAAAAGATCACCGCTTTTGCCTGCCCGACGCCTTCCCAGCCAATACGCCCGTAAAAGGTATTGTAGATATCAAGCGCAAGCATGGTAGTTTGACCGGAAGGCGCCCCATTTGTCAGCGCCAAGTTCTGATCAAAAAGTTTAAAGGAATTCGTCAACGTCAAAAACAAACAGATCGTAATGGATGGCATAACCATCGGTACGGTTACATAGCGTAAAATCTGTATACCCGTAGCGCCGTCCATTTTGGCGGCTTCATTTAGCTCGGTCGGTACGTTTTGGATTCCTGCAATATAAATAATCATCATATAGCCGATCATCTGCCAGTTCATCAGAATCACCAGTCCCCAAAAACCATAGCGTGGATCATAGGTCAGACTTACTCCGAATTTCGCCAGTACTCCGTTTAAAATCAGCATCCAGATATAGCCCAGTACGATTCCGCCGATAAGGTTTGGCATAAAGAATACCGTCCGAAACCAATTTGTCCCTTTGATTCCACACGTCAAAAGCAGCGCCAGAAAAAAAGCGAACAGATTGATGCTGACAACCGACACTACCGTAAAGCAAACCGTAAACCAAAGCGCCTGTAAAAAGTCCTGGTTGGAAAAAGCTCTGATATAATTTTTCATTCCGACCCATTCTGCATCTACCACTGTAGTAAAATTGCAGAACGAAAGCCATATCCCCATCAGAAACGGGATAAAAAAGGCAATCAGGAAAGCAATCAAAGTCGGCAGTACAAAAACGGGAAAATATTTTTTGATCGTACCTGGCATAACATATGCTTCCTTTCTGTCCTGTTTATTGTATCTGTCGTTTTTCCTCCGCCCATTCGTTACGAAATACCTCGGTTACTTCTTCCCAGCTTTTACGCCCTTGTGTATATTCTAACAATGCAGCCCCTAGCTTATCCTTAAAGGTCTGGCTTGGAAAAGCCGTAAAATTCCAGCTTACTGCCGTAAGGTTCGGATTCTCCATATAGTGGATAACCTCCTGCGCCAGAGGATCCTGCGGCTTTTCTGATTCTTCAAACGTATTAAACGGTGTGATAAATCCAAATTTTTCCGTTACATAGCTCTTTCCCTTTTCCGATTGAAACAACCATTCCAAAAAGTCAATCGCCGCTTTCTGATCTTCTTTTGAGGCACGGCTGTTGACCGCAAAAAAGTTTTCTGTTCCAACACATAACCCCTGATTCTCTTCTCCCTCTACTCCGGTATAAATCGGTAAAAATTTAACATCCGTTTCTGCCACCACGTTTCCGGAAACCTCTGCGATCTGCTCCCACCCCCAGTTTCCGTTCTGCACCATAGCCGCCCGTCCTAACGCAAACTCCGCCATCGAATCATTGACAGATTTGTTGCCTAGCATCCCAGGCTCTGTCACCGAATTTTGCAAATACAAATCAAAAATATTTTTAAAGTTTTCAGCATAGGTCAAGTCCAACGTATCTGCATCTCCAATTCCTTTGTCCCGGAATTCATAATACACCGGAATATTCGCCAAATGCGTCTGCCATCTCCAGTCCTCACCCTGAGCAAAAGACGTAGAAGCAAACACTCCGTCAATACCCAGTTCCTCCTTATGAGCCGTCATATCTTCCACCACGGCTTTTAATGTTTCAAAATTTTTGATTTCCTCTACGGTACTAATCCCGGACTGCTGGTCATCTAAGTCAAAATAGCGTTCCAAAATTTCTTTGTTGTAAATAATACCGTATCCTTCTACTACATAAGGAATCCCATATACACCGTCTCCGTCTGTCACCGCCAGCGTATTGTCCAACATCCAGCCATACAGCTTCGTATCCTTTAAATCCAGACAATAATTTTTCCAGTTCTGATACCCGACCGGTCCGTTGATCTGAAACAAATTCGGCGCATCCTTTTTCGCGATTTCCGACTTTAAGGTCTGCTCGTATGTTCCGCTGGCAGCCGTCTGCACTTTCATTTCTACTCCGGTTTCCGCGGTATACTCTTTTGCCAGCTCTTCCCATAGCTTAGAAGCTTCCGGCTTAAAATTCAGATAAAATACCCGCCCTGAAGCAGTGCTTTCGTTGTCTGTGTCTGCTCCCTCAGAGCCCTCCGTTCCATCTAACTCCGTATTCCCTTCGTTGCCTTCATTTCCTGTATTGCCCTCTTTTTTCCCACATCCTCCCAACAGCAAAGACACTGCCAGACAAAGGCAAAGTAACATCCAGATACTTTGTTTCTTCATTTTAAGATCCTCTTTTTTCATAGTTTCCTCCAATCTGTGGCGCAGAAAAGTCGCCGTCACATAGTTTCCCTGCTTTTTCTACGCCTCCAAACTCTCTCATTCTTGACCTTATTCTTGCCAGAAGCAAAGCGGAATATACGTAAAAAAGAAACAGCCACATTTGTTATAAATCCGTGGCTGTTTCCTGTTCCTTTGCTTGTTCTATTTGTTTATACAAAAGCACGGACCATGGCTTTTGCGTCATCCCAATGGCTTCCGCCTGCTGCCGTCTTTTTGTATCTACCTCCCGAAATCCGTTCTTTTCGTAAAAACGCAGTGACCAAGGAGCATTTTTTAACACCTTTGCAAAGAGAAGGCTGCCGTCCGGCAAACATTCCTCCAAGGCATGTAGCAACCTTTCTCCCACTCCTTTTCTTTGTTGCTTTCCGTCTACATATAAAGCAGTCAATTCACAACACGTTCCATACCTATGAAAACAAAGAAATGCTCTAAGGCTTTGATCCTCCTGTATTTCTATGAAACTTTCATCCTGTGCCAACAGCAAGAAAAGCGCTTCCTTTTCTATTGACGCCCGTTCGTCTTCTGCAAATAGCTGCGTTGCACTATTATAAATCTCCGCATAAGCCGCGGCATAACTCTTGTCTGCATTTGCTAGATATTTTATCATAATTGTTCAATCCTTTTCTATCTTACCTTATCTTTATTATAGCAGACTCAAAACTTATTTCAATCTTCTATTTTATATTTTCACCGCTCCCTACCCTAACGCTACATCCAATACCATCATTATCGTAAAGCCCAAAGAAAAAAATATTGTCCCAACATTGGAATGACGTCCCAGGGACATTTCCGGAATCAGTTCTTCTACTACTACATAGAGCATTGCACCTGCGGCAAGGCTCAGCAAATACGGCAGTATGGGAACAATCACACTGGCGGCAAGTACCGTAATCAAAGCAGCGATCGGCTCTACTATCCCGGATAATATTCCATAGAAAAAAGCCTTCGATTTTTTTACTCCTTCTGCCCGAAGCGGCATTGAAATAATCGCCCCCTCCGGAAAATTTTGAATAGCAATTCCTACCGCCAGTGTCAAGGCTCCGGCTATCGTAATCGTCGTGTCCCCGGAAAAACATCCGGCAAACACCACTCCTACCGCCATTCCCTCCGGAATATTGTGGAGAGTCACGGCTAATACCAACATAGTCGTTTTTTTGAGTGTAGTCTGCGGTCCTTCCGGAACGTCGCTGCCCTGATGCAGATGCGGAATCAGCCTGTCCAATGACAGCAAAAACAAGATACCAAGCCAAAAGCCTACCACCGCCGGAAGAAAAGCCCATTTTCCCATCCCGACCGCCTGATCCATCGCCGGAATCAACAGACTCCAAATGGAGGCTGCAACCATCACTCCGGCAGCAAACCCGGTCAACGCCTTTTGCAGCCAGCTATGCAGCGTATGTTTCATTATCAGCACGCAGGCAGAACCTAAGGTTGTCCCTAAAAACGGAATCAAAATCCCCTGTAAGATTGTTCCCTCCATCAAAGCATCCTCCTTGCTGCAGTCTTATCATCGCCTTATTTTTTATCATTCCCGTTCTTAAATAATTTTACCAAAATTTTGTGAAAAAAATAAGAGGAGTCTGTCACACTCCTCTTATTTTTTGCTTTCACTTAAAAACTATCACCTTGCCTGATAGCGGTCAAAGGCAGCCTGCTTATAAGCAATACAGTCTTCAATTCCATATGTCTTTAACGATTCTACAAAAGCATCATAGCCATCTAAATGTTCCGCTCCGGTAATGTATTTAATCGTCATCTCCTGTACCAATGTTTCAATTGCTGTATATTTAGTATTAAAATCCCTTTGTTCCTCTTCCGTCAACGTCATACATTTCGGCAACATCAAGTCATAGCTATCCTCTGCCCAAGCATCATATGCTTCCAATGCCGGATCCCCTTCATACATCGGCGCCCACATATCCCAGTTATACAAACCAAAGGCATAACCAGACATAGAATATTGTGCGGTCAAAGCATCCTGAATAGAGGCATATGTTCCATTCTCTGCTTGCTGTTTTAGTCCCTCTGTCAGTGAATAGGTTCCGTCTCCGTTTGAAATATAGCTTTCCCCCTCAATTCCAATGCTTACCAGACGCATATTTTCTACGGTATACCAGTGATCCAACCAGCGAGCAGCCAGCTCTATATCCTTACAACTATTTGTAATGGCAACGGTTTCTTTGGTTTCCTCACTCATCGCCCGTCCAACCTGCGGCTTATCCCCTTCCTTTAATATCGGAGAAGGCGCACCGACAATCCAAAAGTCCTCGTTAAGTTCATAGCCCATCGTTCGTAAAGCATTTGCCGTATGCCCCCAAAGCGTGGCAGAAGCTCCCGCCCGTCCGGTTGCCATATATTCGGGCAGTAATCTAAAACTGGCGTCATTATTGATAAAATTGGGATCAATCAAACCCTCTATATACCATTTATGGAACAATTCTATCCATTGACGATAGCCTTGTTCCAGTGGACCATATTTCACGGTACCATTATCATTGTAAAAATCCCCCAGAACACCATATGCAGAAATAAAATGATGAAAGCTATCATAACCGGTTTTAGAAGCAATCATCAACGGCGCCTCACAATGGTAGACGTCCCGAAATACCATCAATACTTCCTCCCAATCGGCAATCGTTTTTGGAACCTCTAAATTCTGTTCTTCCAACCAATCTCGTCGCAGCCCCATACCGCCCCAGACACTTTCTCCCATCATTTTTCCGTCCTTAGAAGCCAGCACATAAGCCGCCACTAATTTACCGTCATCCGTCGTTGTATCCTTCATCACTTTTTCACTCTGTTGGCGTAATGTTTGATAATTTGGCATATATTGCTCTACCACATCACTTAAATCTAGAATGATTCCGTCCTGACACGCCTGCACCAAACCGCCGGTATAATATTGCTCTACCCCACGAATCAAATCCGGATAATTCCCCGATGCCATCATTAATCCAAATTTTTCTGCCGCCTCATTCCCGGATACGACTGTCCAGTTGACGTGGACATTGGTCTGCTCTTCTAAGAGCTGAATGGTCTTTAATTCATTTGGTGTATCAATATAATTATTGGTAAAAGCTGTCCACATCGAAAGTTCTTTTTGTTCTGGAAGCGGCCAACTCCATTCCTCCTGGGATTGTTCTTCCTGATTGACGGTCTCCTGTTTTTTACCGCAGCCTGCCCAGACCACATTCAAAGCCAAAATCAGGCAAATTAACCAGCTTCTCCATCGTATTTTCTTCATCTTCAATATCCTTTCCGTCTGTCTTTCACAATACAGACATATCGTTTTCCTATCGCTTCTTTTCCGCTTATTCTTGGTAATCACCAAATCCGCCAGGATCGTAATCCCTTCACATGTGTTAAGAATATTATAGAATAAAATCGTCTGATTTGGCTATGACATTTTCCATGTTTTTTGTCTCATTTTGTCAGATTTCATTAACGTCTCCAATTATCCTATTTTTTGAGACATTCTCCCAAAGAAATAGGATTGTACCAATCTGCCAGCCTGTTATAATAGGTGCAGAAAAACGAAACCAAAACAACCACTTTAAATTAGGAGGAATGAAGTATGAAACACAAAGCAGCGATTATCGGATGCGGCGGAATCGCCAATCAAAAACACCTTCCAGCCTTAAAAAAAGCAGCCGACCGGATAGAACTGGTAGCCTTTTGCGACTTGATTGTAGAGCGGGCAGAAAAAGCAGCGAACGAATATGGTGTACCAGGAGCTAAGGTTTGTACGGATTATCGGGAAATTGCAAACGATCCACAAATTGAAATCGCCTATGTCCTAACGCCAAATGTCTCCCACTGTGAGCTAACAGTCGCCTGCTTAAACGGCGGTAAACATGTCCTTTGTGAAAAGCCGATGGCTGCCAATACCGCAGATGCACAAAAAATGTTAGATGCCTGTAAAAACAGCGGTAAGCTTTTGACAATCGGCTATCAAAACCGGTACCGAGCCGACAGTATGGCTTTAAAAAAGATGTGCGAGGATGGGGAACTAGGGGAAATTTACTGCGCTACCGCCCATGCTATCCGCAGGAGAGGCGTTCCAACCTGGGGTGTTTTTACCGACAAAGCGCAGCAGGGCGGCGGACCATTGATTGATATTGGAACCCACTCTCTTGATTTGACGCTTTGGTTTATGCAAAACTATGAGCCGGCTGCTGTTACCGGCGTCACCTTTGAAAAGCTAGGTCGTAGTTTAAAGCCGGGAGAACAGGGCAATCCGATGGGGAATTGGGATAATACTACCTATGATGTAGAAGACGCTGCCTTTGGTTTTGTCACCATGAAAGATGGTTCTTTGATTAAAATTGATGCTTCCTGGATTTTAAATAGCACCAACGAACGTTGTGCCTCTACCTCTCTCTACGGGACAAAAGCAGGCGCCGAATTGACCGGGGTAGGCGGCAGCGATAATGAAAAGCTTTACCTAAACTCTGTTATCAGCAACCGTATGGTCGATATGGAGGTCGATGTCAAGGCGGGTGGAGTTGATTTATTCCCAGGTCAAAAAGTCAATGCCAACGATGTGGAATGTAAGGTGTGGTTAGATGCTGTAGAAGGCAAAGGTGATCTAATCGTTAAGCCGGAGGAAGCATTTGTTGTAACCAAAATCCTTGATGCCGTCTATGAATCCGCCAGAAGCGGACGCCAGGTAATTTTTGAAGATACGAAATAAATGTCAAGGCGGTATAGCCCAAATGATAAGGGCTATATCGCCTTGTTAAGTTCCTGCTATCGTTCTGTTTCAATGAAACCAACCCCGCTTCTGGGATTGTTTTTATCATGTGTCGCACTATCAGTCTATTTGTTTCCATTCTTATACTGTTCATTCACTAAAAATTCTTTTTTCTCCACGCTCCTGGCGAGCTGCCATACTCCTCACGGAATACCCGGTGGAATGTCTTGACGCTCTGAAATCCGGATTGCTCGGATATCGCCTCGATAGATTGCTCGGTCTGTACCAGCAGCCACAACGCCTTTTGCAGCCGAAGCGCTTGCAGGTATCGGTGAAAGCTTACGCCTACCTGCTTTTTAAATAAACCAGACAAATATCCTTCATGGAAACCGACGGCTGCCGCACAGCTTTTTAGGCTGATTTCCTCGGTATAATGTTCGGTCAGATATTCCAATACCCTCGTTAAAGGAAGCTTTTTTCTCCCTGTAGTCTGCCGCTCTATTCGGGGAAGCTTCCGCAAGATCACGGCTGCTATCTGATACAGTTCTGCCGCGACCTGCTCCTTCCAGCCGCTTCCCGCCGCCTGATACTCTTCGCTAATCCGCTTCACTGCCGCCGCTATTTCTGCCGCTGCCTCCGGCGACCATTCCCGACTGTGATAGGGAAGCCTGGCAAAGCTCTCCCGACTTTCCCGAAAAGCTTCGGCTCCTAAGAAAAAGCCCAAAGAAAACTTTACAACCCGCCGCCTTGATACGGATTCCACCGGAAACAGGCAATGATTGATTCGTTCTGGTATCACAAGCAGCTCGCCCTCCACCAGATGATATGCCTCGCCCTCGATTCCGGCAGAAACGTCTCCTTCTAGGCAGACAAGAATCTCTACTTCCTTATGCCAATGATACAAAAAAGAACGTGTTCCAATCATCTCGGCTGCTTTTACCGGAAATTCCTCTACGTCAAAACTTTGTTCAAACAAAGCCGGCATATTAGCAAACCTCTGCCGCCAACAACTCTGCAAGCGTTATGATTGCTTCTTCCTGTGCTTCTTTGCATGCAGATTTTAATGAAACCATCGGATCTAAAAGTTCCATTCCTTTCATATCCTCCAGTTCGGCGCGCATCAGCTTCCCGGACATCGGCGCCCAGCTTCCGTTTTCCATCAACGCTACCCGACGTTTCTGGACGTTTAATGCCTTCATATCCTCCAGCAGATTTTTCATCGCAGGATAAATCCCGGCGTTGTAGGTCGGCGCTGCCAGCACCAAATGACTACAGCGGAAAATCTCGCTGATCAAGTGTGAAACATGTGTCTCTGATACGTCATATACCTTCAGGTTGCGGACACCACGTTCTGTCAGTTCCAATGCCAGCCGCTCCGCTGCCAGCTCGGTATTTCCGTACATTGAAGCATAGGCAATGACAACTCCCTTTTCCTCCGGCTCATACTTACTCCAAGCGTCATAGGCAGCCAACAGCTTTTCAAAACCTTCCCGCCAAACCGGACCATGCAGCGGGCAGATCATTTTTATATCCTTCGGCGCCTTTTTTAAGAGCATTTGTACCTGCGCCCCATATTTGCCTACAATATTGCTGTAATAGCGTCTGGCTTCTGCCATCCATCTCCGCCCTACGTTTTGTTCGTCTGCAAACAGCTTTCCATCCAAAGCGCCAAACGTCCCGAACGCATCGGCAGAAAAGAGGATCTGGCTTGCCTCATCATATGTTACCATAACCTCCGGCCAATGTATCATCGGCGCCATTACAAATGTCAGACGATGCGTTCCGGTTTCCAGTGTATCGCCTTCTGCTACGATCTGGCATTTCTCCTTGCCGGAAAGCTGGAAAAACTGCCCCAGAAAAGTAAAGGTTTTCGCATTTCCTACCAATGTAACGTTTGGATACTTTACCATAAGCTGCCCCAAAAGAGCGCAGTGATCCGGTTCCATGTGATTGATAATGATATAATCCAGCGGACGTCCGTCTAACACAGCGTCCACATTTTCTAAAAACTGCCGTCCTACTGCATAGTCTACCGTATCAAACAGCACGGTTTTTTCATCTAAGAGCAGGTAGGAATTATAGGAAACACCGGACGGCAACGGAAACAGGTTTTCAAACAGATGCAGCCGCCTGTCGTTTCCTCCTACATAGTATAAATCCTCCGTTATGTTTCTAACACATTTCATAGTTGTTCTTCCCTCTTTCTATCTCTTCTCTTTACACTCCAAACTGCCTGACACTCTGCTTTGTCTCCACTGGCGGCAGGCAAGTTCAGTCCGTAGACAGTATACAACATTTTTTCTTTTTTTGTAAAGAATGAAAATCACCTAAAAATATCCTTCCCTTCACTCCGGTTCTTATTCATCTTTCAGACAGATTTCCAGTTCCAAAGTCTCTGCTAAAAACTGTACCATCCGTTTCCGGTATTCTCCAAGGATGATTTCTTCTTTTTGTGTATCGTATTGATTATTTCCGCCTTCTGTAAAATACGTCAGCGTATTCCGGTTTACGGAAAGCGAATCCAAAGGCCAGCCTTCCTTCCTCTTTGGGGACGGCTGATCCAACAGATAAAAAGCGCTCTCGCCGTCGGCTTCCGGATCCATAAACGTAGAAAGATTTCCTTTATAAAACACCGCAATACCATCCAAATAGTATGCCGTCACCTTTCCTCCTAGGGAATGAACCAGCCCGGCATAATATGCAATCATTTCTTCATCCTCAAGCCTCGCTCCTCCGCCTGGCGTACGAATATGCAGCCCTGGCTGTCTGGGATCTTCTAACGGCAGTTCTTTTATATACAATCCGGAATCGTTGCAGATAACCGCATCAAAATACTGACCATAAAACAATGCTTTCTGTCTGGCATTTTCTTCCGGCGTGCTTCCGGTTTCTTCTGGTTCCTCGGTAATGTCTAAATCCTTTAAAGTATAAAATCGAACAGCATATTCTGAGAGCAGCTCTGCAAATCGTCCGACTTTGGAAGGATTGGTCGTCCCAATCAATATCTCTTTTTGATGTTTCATATCTTTCTCCTTATTTTCTGTATAAAAGTTCCAAATTATTCTTTACATTTTGTTCCAGATATGGTATACTCTTTCCAGATTCGCATTGGATTCCCGTCTAAGAAAGCGAGGAATTTCTATGAATCATCTAAAACGTTCTGGCACTCGACTCTTATCTGTATGTATTCTGATCGTCACTTTATTTTTATCCACCGGCAGTACCGTACAGGCTAAGATTGCACCTTTTGTTTTATTAAACTGTTACTCCAGACAGGCAGATATCGGGGATTCTTTTTATCTGATCGCTGTCACAACTACCGGAAAAAAACCGACCTGGAGCAGCAGCAATTCTTCCATCGCCTCGGTCAGCGCAGCCGGAAAGGTAACGGCAAAAAAAGCGGGAAGCGTGACGATCCGCGCTAAAAGCAAAGGAGCGGAAGCTTCCTGTACGATCAAGGTAAATAAGACGACGATTACCTTAAACCACACAAAACTGTCTATGGAAAACGGAACGACCGCTTCCCTAACTGCCACGACCTCCAACGGTTCTCCAGTCAAATGGAAAAGTCAGAAAAGCAGCATTGCTTCTGTCTCTAAGGAAGGTCTGGTAACGGCAAAAAAGCCAGGAAAAACTACCATTACGGCTTCTGCCGACGGCAGTACCATCACTTGCGACGTCACCGTAAGAAAACCAACGATTACCTTATCCCCTACTCGTATCACGTTATATCGTAAGGGAACCAAACGTCTGGATTTTCAGTCCTCTTCCTCCGTTCCCCCTGCCTGGAAGTCAAACCGCCGTTCTGTCGCTACGATAGATGAAACAGGATTAGTGACGGCAGTCAAGCATGGAACGGCTCTGATTACCGTTACGATTGACGGCGTTTCCAAAACCTGCGAGGTTATCGTAAAGCAGCCAACTGTCACCCTAAGTCAAACAGAAGTCTCTATTCCCAAAGGAAAAACCCTTGCCCTAACGGCAAAGGTCTCCTCTGGAAATCTTCCGGTCTGGTCTTCTAGCAACACCTCTGTTGCCACTGTCAGCCAAAAAGGCGTCGTCACAGCACATCAACCAGGAAAAGCGTATATTTACGCTACGGAGGATGGCATAAAGTCCCGCTGTACGGTTAAAATAACCGACAATTAAAATAACGACTAACAGCCATTCCTTCTGATACTATAGAAACAGGGAATCCGTGCGAATCTTATTGTTCTGCCAGACAAATCGGACGTCCTCCTTCTTTTCTGGAACGTTCGGCTGCCAACGCAACCAGATGGCTTTCTATGGATACTGCTAAAGACGTTGTTCGTATACTAGGAGCGCCTCCCCGGATCAAATCCAACAGCTCTTCTACCATTCGGTTATCGCCTCCGGCATGTCCGCTGAAATCCTCTGCCAACGCTCCGACGTCAATGACTTCTGTCTCTTTGGAATCGGCTGTCGGATAAGGACGTATGGTAATGGTATTTTCCGACAAGGAAGCCGTTATCTCGCCAAGCGTCCCGCAAATCCTGGTATCTCTTCCGCCTCGCTCCGTAAACGCCGTCATTGTCATGGAAATCGTGCTGCCATCCTCCATCTCCATATTCAGAACCTGATGATCGACTACATCGTTATCACAGGCATATACACATCTACCATATGGTCCCTCCTGAATCGCCTGCCGGATACTTTCTTCTGTCGGCACATCCGCCAGTACATCACAAGGCCAACCGGTATGCCCCTTTAATACGCCAGTCGCTTCATTGGTCAAATAGATCTTTTCCGCATCATAAGGACAATGTTCTTTTACCTGGCAGCCGTCCATACAACGCCCTGCTGCTCCTTTAGGAGCCTTTTCCGGTCGAAACAGATGTAGCCCTCCAAAGCTGGATACCGACAGACACCGTTTCCCTGTCAGCCATAGCAGCAAATCCAGATCATGACAGCACTTCGCAAGGATCATCGGACTGGTTTCTTCTTCTTTCCGCCAGTTTCCTCTTACAAAGCTATGCGCCTGATGCCAATATTGGACATTTTCCAGATGCTGGATATTGACAATATCCCCAATCACACCGGAACATAGCACTTCTTTTAGCTTGCCATAAAACGGGGTATAGCGCAGAACATGACAGACCAATACAATCCGCTGTCTTTCCTCTGCTACCCGTAAAATCTCCTGACATTCCTCTAATACCGGAGAAATCGGCTTTTCTAACAGCAAATGATAGCCCTGTTTTAAAGCAGCCAGCCCCTGCGGTACATGTTGTCTGTCCTGGGTGCAAATAAACATCACGTCGGCTAATCTCTCCTGCTGCAACATTTCCTCGGCGCTTGTATAACACCTCTCCGGCGGAATCTCGAATTCCTCCGCCGCTCTCTGTACCCGTTCTGGTATAATATCTGCAATTGCCACAATTTTCATTTTTTCCGGAAAAAGCTTTTGGCATTGTGCATAAGTATGAAAGCCCCGGCTTCCCAGCCCGGCAATCGCTATGGTACATATGTTTTCTTTCATGATTTTACCACCTATCTGTGCATTGGCGCACTTTTTTTGTCATAAGAAAGCTCTCCAAACTTCCCTAATCTGCTTTCTCAAACGGAACTTAGCGCTCTAAACGCTTCCCACTTCCGTTCCATATCTGCAGCTAAAGCCAACTGACTTCTGGCTCGATCCAGGTTGTGACAGGTTCTTTGTATCTGATAATACACATCTCCCTGCAGATAATCCGCCAGAAATCTCATTCCGTTTTCCATTGTCATCAGCCAGGCGCCTTCCGCCAGCATTTCCCGCTCGCTTCGCCAAAGACTGTCGCCGCATTCCTCTAAAAATCCTTTGGTATATTGTTCTGCCAATTCTAAAGACAGACCGACTTTTGCGCTGTCCGCTTCATCTTCCGCAGCCAAGTTTGCTCCAAACCGGATCGCCTCTCCATAGTCAAAAATAGACAATCCCGGCATCACCGTATCCAGGTCGATGACACAAACCGCCTCCCCACTTACCGCGTCAAACATAATGTTGCTTAGCTTGGTATCATTATGCGTCACCCGTAGCGGCAGTTCTCCTGCCAAAAGCAGCTCTCTGGCGCTGCCAAAACGATCGGCTCGTTCTTTGATAAAGGCGATTTCAGGCATCACCTCTGCCGCCCTGCCGCAGACATCTTCTGTTACTGCCTGGCAAAAGTCCCGGTAACGCTTCGGGGTATGGTGAAAATCTGGAAGCGTTTCTATCAATTCCTCCACCGGATAATCTGCCAAAAGCCGCTGAAAACGCCCAAACGCCCGACCGCTTTCATAAAGCTGCCCTGGTCGTCCCGCCTGATCGCCGCACACCGCATCGCGGATATACTGGTAGGCTCTAAAGCATTCCCCTCGGCTGTTTTTATATAGATATCCTCCGCTCCGGCTGGCAATCAAAGTCAGTACCTCCTGTCTGACGGCTCCCGGTAATCGCTTTTTTTGTAAAAACTCTGTTACCCCGGCAATATTTTTTATCAATGCTTCCAGATTTTGGAAAATCTCGGTATTGATCTGCTGCAAAACAAATTTTTTTAAAGAGCCTGTCTCTTCCACCAGCCAAGTCCGGTTGATATGCCCGCCGGATATTGATTCGATCTGCAGCTTGCCCCCTTCCGATGAAAAAGCAACCGCCGCTTCCTGTATGGCTGATTTTGTCAGTGCTTCCATCTATTTTTTTACACGCTCCTTCCTGATAGGATATTTTTCTTTTTCATTATACCCTTTTCCTCCATAAAGCGTCAATGTCTTTGTAACATAAAGTTTCTGACCTCACCTAACACTAGGCTCTTGAAAAAACATTCAAATATGTTATAATAACCCATACGGGCGGTCGCTTTAGGAGACAGCCTAGTAAGGAGGGAATTACTATACACACGAATGAATCTTCTGAAAACTATCTGGAAACTATTTTGATTTTAAGCCGGACACGTCCTGTTGTCCGCTCCGTTGATATTGCGACAGAACTGGGATTTAAAAAGCCCAGCGTCAGCGTTGCTATGAAAAATCTGCGGGAAAAAAATCACATTACCGTCACAAAAGAAGGATTTATCTATCTGACGGACACCGGAAAAGAAATTGCCGAAATGATATACGAACGCCATGAGCTGCTCACAGCATGGCTGATTCGTCTCGGCGTCGATGAAAGCATTGCCACAAAGGATGCCTGCCGTATTGAGCATGTCATCAGCAAAGAAAGCTTTGAAGCTATCAAACAGTATGTCAGCGGTCTGGAGTGAATTCTTCCTCCAGCGCTGCCGCTGCTTCTTCTTTCATCTCTTTTTCTGCAGCCTCTTTCTTCGGATCGGTTGGCAGCCAGGCGTTACCAAACTTGACATCCTTAAACAGCGCTGCCAACCCCGTAATCTGCTTTAACCGTAAAATCTCATCCCGATCCATGCCAAGATGTTTGGAAATCCAGGCGTCCGAGCGTCCTAACTCATGCAGTTCCTTAATGATATTACTCATCAGATCCACATCGTGAGAGCCTCTGGCTCGGTTGTGCCGGATCGTACTCGCCATCCGGTTTGCCAACGGCTTATTGATAATGGAAACCGGAAGCTTACCTTCTTCCCGCTCATAGATATCCGGGTAATCCAACATAATCCGATAACGGTGAAACCCATCTACAATGATATAGCTATCCTCTTCTTTTTTATAATAACATACCACCGGCATCGTATAACCGTCCTCTTTGATGCTGTCATATAGCAGTTTTAGCTCTGGAGGCGCAACTGAATTCGGATTATAGGTATTCGGCTTTATTTTTTCTATCGGAACTGAAATTACATTGTATACAGGACTTTTAAATGCCATTGCCAATCTCCTCCACGCTACTGTATTTTTGCTTTAGATAATCAATACGTCTTTGCTGGTCTCTCGTCAATCCAAATCCCATAAAGCGGCAAATATGGTCGTTCTTTAAAATACAATAACACATCCGCTTCCAGCTCGGTATGTCTTTGGTCGATTTGATATCATCCGTATGATCCGGCAGCTTTCCGACAAATACTACACGAGAATTTTTCATCACCGTATAATTGGAAATCCCGTTGCGACGGATGTTGTAACCGTGATCTAACAGCTCCTGGATTGTCTCTTCTTCCAAGCCGCCTCCGGTATGATGCCAGAATTCAATGGAAGATTTGAATTTTTTGATATAATTATTACGCAGCCTCGTCGGCAGCGTATCCAGTAAAAACTTCGTATATTCTTCCCAGGTATAGCCGTCCGGCAAGGTAACGTTTCGATATCCCATCGCCTTTGTCCTGCCGTATACCGAACCGAAATTCGCTCCTCTTACCCGCCCTAGCAGCTTCGTCCAAATCTCCGGATCGATCACCCGATATAAATGCAGGCTGTCTTTGGCATAATCGTTAAACGGAGAAGCCACTCTCATCTGATCCGGCTTTAGCCCTGCCATATAATACAGGTCATAAAGCTTATTATAATCATAGCCAAACAGATAGTTGGCATGCCAGACGTCGTTAGACGTCCAATCGTACATCGGAGAAGCGCACCAAACGTCTTTAAACTGCTTGGTAATCCAGCAGGTGCCGTCATATCCATGCTTCCGGTTGACAATCCCGCTATAACGCTGGAGTGATTCATCTGCCCGTATTCCCAGCAGGCAGACGGTTTTCCTGCGCCCATGGCAGTTCCGATACCAGCGCCCGAACTGCTTTGCCAGATCTTCCTGGTGCATCCGGTAATGATAGGTACTAATCGGATTATTTTCCAGATTGATTACATACGGATGCTTTGGCATAGGACGTACCCAGGCTTCCTTTTTGGTATCATCCCATGGATACCAAAACATCTCATAGCTGCTAAGAGCAGTCCTGGTCGCCATCGGCAGGCATACCCAATAAGGTTCTACGTCCTGCTCAATCCTGGCAAACGTTCTTTCAATGTATTCGGTAGTCACGGTGTATTGCGCCTCAAAATCCTGATGAAACACACCCAGCTTTTTATTTGGATAATACTTTTTACGGAAATCCAGCACGATATTAAGCAGCAGTCCGCTGTCCTTCCCGCCGGAAAAGGAAATATAAATATTGTCGAATTCCTGGAACAAATAGTGAAGCCGCTCCAAAAGCGCTTCATACACGTTTTGATTGGTATACCTTCTTCTCGTTTTTATCACCCCATTATGTAAAAAATACCAAAAATAGAAATAATAACCTATATTACCACA
>CAJUFW010000001.1:80308-93070 GCA_910585655.1 uncultured Lachnospiraceae bacterium | reverse complement strand
ACCACAAAATACCAGAAGATTCAACAAAAAAAATAGCAGAAAGCGTTTCCTTCTGCTTCCTGCTGTTTTTTCTATCATAAAAAAGTTTTTCTACTTTCATCCTCGATCGGCGTCTATTACAATTTCCGACTCAGCACTTCCGGATTTACCGCATACGCCAGCGCAGTATCTTTTGTGATTTTTCCTTCTTTATAAAGTCGTAAAATATCATTGTCCATCGTCCTCATTCCGGCGTCTGCGCTGGAATAAATCACATTGTCAAGCTGATGTACCTTTCCTTCCCGGATCATATTTTGAATCGCCGGCGTCACCAGCATAATTTCAAACGCTGGCTCTAACCCGCCGCCAATCACCGGCAGAAGCTGTTGGGAAATGACTGCCCTTAACACCATCGAAAGCTGGATTCTTACCTGCGCCTGCTGATGAGCCGGAAATACGTCTACTACCCGGTCAATCGTTTTGGCAGCTCCCACTGTATGAAGCGTAGAAAGCAAAAGCTGCCCCGTTTCTGCGGCTGTCAGCGCTGTCTGGATCGTTTCAAAGTCCCGCATTTCCCCCAGTAAAATCACATCCGGTGTCTGGCGCAACGCCGCCCGCAGCGCCGTCGCATAGCTTTCGGTATCATGGGAAATTTCCCGCTGGCTGACTAAGCTTTTCTGATGGGAATGGACATATTCTATCGGATCCTCTAACGTAATGATATGACCGTTTATTTCCCGGTTGATCCGATCTATCAGACAAACCAGCGTCGTAGACTTTCCGCTTCCTGCCGGACCGGTCACTAAAATCATTCCGTTTTTGGTATTATACAAATCCATCACCGCCTGCGGAATGTGCATTTTTTCACTATCCGGCAGTCCAAAGGTGACAATACGAATGACCGCAGCCAGAGAGTTTCGCTGCTTATACGCATTACAGCGGAAACGCCCGGCTCCCGGCATAGAAAATGAAAAATCATCATCGCCGCTTTCTAACAAAACCCGAATATCCCGACCTGCCAGCTCGTAAATCTGCCTTAACAGCTCCTCCGATATCTCCGGCTTAATCCGTTCGTCTCCAATCGAAAGGATCTCTCCTCTTCGCTTTAAGCTTACCTCCGAACCAGGAATCAAAAACAAATCCGATCCTCCAAGCTCTAACGCCTTTTGTAAAATCTCCTTTATCTGCATGACTTTATTTTCCTCCATCCCAAACGTCAATATCCTCTTGCGGGTTCCATTCCCCGGTATTTACCAGACCATAACGTATGATTTCATAGCGTTCTTTCGTTCCTGCAGGCTTTTTTAACACTGCCCGCAACTCCTGCCCTTCTCTTACCGGTTCCACCAGCTCTAAAAGCCCTTCTGTCGAAAACTGTACGCTTCCGTCGCATAGTCCTTTATCCGTCTCTGCCAAACGCTCTGCCAGCCTGCCTTCCGCCGCATAATAAGCCGTGATAAATTCTTCGGTTCGGCTGCTCATAGCATGATCGGCTCTGGCTGAAACCAACGCCAGAATACCAAAGCTGGTCAAAGCCAGTATGATCACAATCATTAACACAGATGCCATCCCTACACCTGTTCCATGCCCGGTTTCTGCTTCCTGCTTAGTTTCCTTCTTCATCCTTTTTCTCCTCCGGCACATAGTCCGCCGTGCTACATTCTGCTATCACAGAATCAGTCAGGCGTTCACTCAATACGACTGTTATTCGGTATACTCTCCCACATTCCTGCTCTTGTTCGGAAACTGCCGCCTCAAAGCAGTACATTCCCTCTCCCTCGGAAAGCAAATACATATCCTCGCTATACTCTGCATAAAACAATAACGTTCCTTTGTCGCCTGGCGTTTTGTCTGCCTCTCTCTTTTTCCAGCCAAGCTCTGATAAAAACAACGTCTCCACCTCTGCCGGATCCATCTTCCACTGCTCTAATACATCCTGAATCACGACCAAGCCCAGCGTCTTAGCCTGACTTGTCCGGCTGATTGTCCTCGCCTTTACAAATACCTGTATCAGTACCATCGAGGATAAGGCAAAGAACAAAATCACCAAAACCAACTCCAGCAACGCAGGATTCTTCCGCCCTGTTGTCTTCATAAGCTTTGCCCTCATCCCTCTCTCTTTTGCTTCTCTTTTCTGTTCCGGCAGCATAGATGCAGGCTGCGTTCGTTCCCGGCGGCATCCCACAGCTTAAGGGAAAAAAGCCCCGGCGTCGGTTCCTCTATGGCAAAATCCGCCGCCTCTATCAATTTTTCTCCGGTTCCCGGTCGAAACGTCTGCCCTGCCGCTCCAAAGTATTCCCAAAGCATCCCGTCATAATAATAGATCAGCGTTTCATATTCCTCGGTTTGACCGCTCCCGCTGATCGTCAGAACAGAAATCCCTTCCCGTTCCTCTAACCGGATACTTTCCTTTGTATCAGCTTCCAGCCGCAGCTTATTTGCCAAGTAGGAAAAAGAAGTACGGACAGCCGTATTCTCCTCGCCCGTGGCGGCTACCTTACGGTAAACTCTCGCCCCGACCACTACCAGCAGCAGAGAAAACAGCGCAAACATTCCATAAATCAGAAAAATCAAAAGCCCGTTTGCCGACAGCCTCCGTTCCCTCATATATGCCATCCTCCCCTTTTTATCATCTCTATCCTTCTACGGCACCGGTAGCACCCGAATCCTCGGACGTACATTGTCCGCAAAAATTTCATATGTAACCAAATATTTTTCGGTATCCACCTGAATCCCATAATGTTCTATCAAATACTCTAAGTTTGCCGGATAACGTCCCTCTGTCGCATAACAGGCAACCGTCGCCTGGGAGAGCGCCTCCTCAAGCAGTTCCCGTTGCTCCTTGTCGGCAGTCTGCTTTAGCCTTCCGCTGCCGATGCCTAACAGCAGCACCGCGCAGAGAAAAACTCCCAAAAAGCTGCTCCAATGGAGTATGCCGCTTTTTTTCCTTTTATATAAGTGCATACAGCAGACCTCCTTTGTCTGTCCTTATCCGATGGATGTCATAATGCTGACTAACGGCAGCATAACAGAGAGCAGAATACCGCCGATAATCAGTGTCAAAACACCCACTAAAGCCGGCTCAATCCAGGATACCATTCCCTGAATTCCTTCTTCCACTTCCCGCTCGTAAATATCTGCCACCTGCTCCATTACCTGATCCGTCCGCCCGGCTTCTACGCCTACCCGGATCATCTTCTGGTGAAGCGGAGCAAAGAATCCTGTTTGTTCTAAAGCTACCGGAAAATCTCCGTTTTCCTGTAACAGCTCCTGGCAACGTCTGGCTTTTTCGGCGCTTTGGTTATCCGACATCAGATCCGGAAGCAGCTCTAACGCATTTTCCAAGCTATAGCCACTAAAAAGCACCATGGAAACCACGGAAGCAAAACGCTGCGCCGCCTGTTTTTCTAACAAATGCCGGATCGGAGGGCAAAGAGTCTGGCAGATTTTTAGGATTTGCTCTTTTTTCCCCAGACGCCAGGCAAAAAATACGGCAGCTACCAACACCAACAGCACCGCTACAAGTACCAATACCGCACGCCCTAAAAATACGCCACTAGAAAGCACTGCTCCGGCTGTTCCGGACAGCTCTGTTCCAAGACTGCGGAATACGTCGGTAAACACCGGCAGCACCCGGATCACTAAAATCCCGATCACGACTGTCATCATCAACACCAAGACCAATGGATAGGAAACCGCATTACGAATCGTTGTACGCAGGCGCCCTTCCTTCTCATAATAATCTCCCAGGGATTCCAGTACGTCGTCCAGCTTTCCCGTCATCTCTCCTACCTGTACCATATGCACCATATAAGCCGGAAAGCAGCCTGCCGCCTGTACTCCCTCATAGAGTGTTCCGCCGGATTGAACTCCCTCGTAAATCCGCTCAAAAACAGCGTGATAGACCGTATCCTGATAGTTCCGGCACAATACCTCCATCCCGTCATATAACGGAATTCCTGACTTTAACATCATGGCTGCCTGACGACAGAACACCGATACCTCTGCGGCAGGCAGACTTTTATTTTGCCCTTCTGTATTTGTCCTTTTCATCCCTTTATCCCCCTAATATCTCCGGTCTTGTGTATAATCGGCTTCCTTTCTGGTAGAATCCGGTCCAAAGGTAGCATCCATCCAAACCCACGCTCCGTCCATATATACCTGGTTCCAGGCATGGTAAAGGTTGTCCGGCTGCACATAGCCGATCACCAGACGAACCGGAATGTCCTGCGCCCGGAGCATTGCCGCCATCAGAGCGGCATAGTCAAAGCAAATACCCTTTTTTATCTGTAAAATTTCGCTTAAATCCGGAATATAGCCGCTTTCTACGGTCGCTGCTTTCTCATAATCATACTCTAACAGCCATACCAGATAGTCATAAATCCGCCCGACCTTCTGTTTGTCCGTTTCCAGACCCTCACACAGATCATAGGAAAGCTTTACGGCGGATTCCTCATTGGTGTACCAGACATATTGGCTTGGAAACAAAAATACCCGATCCTCGTCCGGCATCGTTACGGAAAGTGCCGTCTGGTAAAGCGGGCTGTATTTCGTCCCTTCTATATTCTGAAACACCGTCACCTCATAATCGCCGTTCCCCATTTGGAGCGGAAATACTTCATATTCGCCCTTCTGATTCAGATCATAGGTATATTCCTCATCTCCCAAGACAATCCGTACCTTCAGACGAGCCGTCGCACCCGTACACTTTACCATAATATAGCCATCCTCGGCATGACTGGCGTCTACGGTCACTCCGCTTCCTTCATAGACCTCCGTTCCGGATGCCTCCGGAAGCGGAAGGTTAATTTCCCCTGTATAAACAGAGCCTGGCTCAATTTCCTGCAGCGAAACCTGTTTCTCATCCTTAGAACAGCCCGACAAAGCAAATAGACAGGCAGCTCCAAAAAACAGAAGCCATCTCCTGAACTCCATCTGCCAGCCCTCCTTTTTTGCCGCTTTACAGCCTCTGTATTGCCCTCTTCTTTGTATATTTTTTTGTTTTCTTCCTGCTTCTTCCGTCCATATCCCTCCTTTTTGACAGGAGGTTCTCTTTCATGCCTGAAGCTCCTGCCTTCTTTCGTCAGCAGTTGGTAATAAAAGCATGAATTTTCCGAACTTAATAGATGATAAGAGACGATATCTGCCGCTGCCGCAGCCTAGAATACAAAAAGAAAATATGCTTTTTCCCATTCTAGCACAAATACCCAATAAATACAATCTATTTTTTATGCAGCCGTCCAGAAGAAAACCGAACTGACCGACTTCCCTGTTTCCGTCTGGTCGGCTGCCGTTAACCCTAAGTACTTGTTTTTATACGTTTTCTCCCATACTCTGCCGTTCTATCCGGCTCTGCGGGATTTTTACGGTACTGCCTGGGGCAAGCTGTATCATGTTCGGCTGGTTATCCTGCAAAAACTCCTCTAAGGATAAGGAGAATCTCTCTAAAAGCCCTTCTAACGTATCGCCTGCCTGAATCACATAGAGCATCATGCTTTCTTCGGTATTCCCATTTGGCTCAGGGCACCGGCGTTCTGTCTGCTCTCCCATTCTGTTTATAGGATTGGTGGTAATTTCTACGTTTTGACCGTCTAGCGGGAACTCCATCCCAGCTTCCGGCTGGTTCCCTGGCATATCCGGCTGCTCTCCTCCCTGGGTACGCGGAAGAGGCTGCGGTGTCAACGGGATACAAATTTCATCTCCTACCTGTAGATTATAGACATCCACATAAGGATTTGCCCTTAAAATCAGCGCCAACGGAACCCGGTAGATACGACTGATTTTATAAAGGGAATCTCCTTGCCTGATCACATACCGAATTCCCTTGCATGTCATAGTTTCCATAACATTCTCCTGTTTTATCCTATTTCCTACTTATTATATGCGCACTTCATAAAAAGTTTATATTTTCCGACTACCATTTCCGAAAAAATTGTGTTATGATAGAAAATATTTTGATCTTTTTTACAGATAGAAAAGTCAAATACAAGATGCGCTAAAACCCATGCGCAGATGGGAGGAATAATATGTCAGCTCATACATATCGATTGGGAATTGACATTGGATCAACTACAGTTAAAGTAGTATTACTCGATAAAGAAGGAAACATTTCGTTTTCCGATTATAGACGTCACTATGCAAACATTCAGGAGACGCTTCATGGTCTGCTCTCCGATGCCAAAGCGCTGCTTGGCGAATGTACGATTTTACCTATGATTACCGGATCCGGCGGTCTGACGATCTCCGGGCATCTGGATATTCCCTTTATCCAGGAAGTCGTAGCTGTCTCTACTGCTCTAAAAACCTACGCCCCGCAGACCGACGTGGCAATCGAGCTGGGCGGTGAGGATGCTAAAATCATCTATTTTACCGGAGGACTTGAACAGCGGATGAACGGTATTTGTGCAGGCGGTACAGGTTCTTTTATCGATCAGATGGCAACTCTTTTAAAAACGGATGCCGCCGGATTAAACAACTACGCCAAAGAATACAAAGCCATTTACCCGATTGCGGCGCGCTGCGGTGTTTTTGCCAAATCCGATATCCAACCTTTGATTAACGAAGGCGCCACAAAGCCGGATCTGGCTGCCTCTATTTTCCAGGCAGTCGTCAACCAGACCATCAGCGGCTTGGCGTGCGGCAAACCGATTCGGGGAAACGTCGCGTTTTTAGGCGGACCGCTCCACTTTTTAACCGAATTACGGGCTGCTTTTATCCGTACGTTAAATCTTACAAAGGAGCAGGCGATTATCCCGGAACATTCTCACTTATTTGCTGCCTCCGGCGCCGCGCAGAGCGCCGGTCCTGGACAACAAACAACATTGGAATTCCTGACGAAACGGCTCTCCGGGCAGATCCATATGGATTTTGAAGTTGCCCGTATGGAGCCGTTGTTTCGGGATCAGAAGGACTACCAGGACTTTTGTTCCAGGCACAACCAACATTCCGTCAAACGTGGGGATCTCTCCTCTTATCAGGGCAACGCCTACTTAGGAATCGACGCCGGCTCTACCACTACCAAAGTAGCTCTGATTGCAGAGGATGGCTCTTTATTGTATTCCTTTTACAGCAACAACAACGGCAGCCCTCTCAAAACCGCGATCCGTTCCCTGCAGGAGATCTATTCCAACCTGCCTGAAAAAGTGCAGATCGTCCGTTCCTGTTCTACCGGCTATGGAGAAGCCCTGATCCAGTCTGCCCTGATGTTAGACGAAGGGGAAGTAGAAACCGTTGCCCACTATTATGCCGCTGCTTTTTTTAATCCGGAAGTAGATTGTATCCTGGACATTGGTGGACAGGATATGAAATGTATCAAAATCCGCAACCAGACCGTAGACAGCGTTCAGTTAAACGAGGCATGCTCCTCCGGCTGCGGTTCCTTTATTGAAACCTTTGCCAAATCGCTTAATTACGAAGTCGATGATTTTGCAAAAATTGCGCTGTTTGCCAAGCATCCGATTGACCTTGGCTCCCGCTGTACGGTATTTATGAATTCCAAAGTCAAACAGGCGCAAAAGGAAGGAGCAGACGTTTCCGATATCTCTGCCGGGCTTGCCTACTCCGTCATAAAAAATGCTTTGTTAAAGGTCATTAAACTGACCGATCCGAGAGATTTGGGAGAGCATGTGATCGTCCAGGGCGGCACCTTTTACAACGATGCCGTCCTCCGCAGCTTTGAACGGATCTCCGGCAAAGAAGCAATCCGTCCGGATATCGCTGGAATTATGGGTGCCTTTGGCGCCGCCCTAATCGCCCGATCCCATTACCAGGGTGAGGAAAGCACTATGCTCTCCCTTTCCCAGATCAACGAACTGACCTATGAGACCAAAATGACACGTTGCCAGGGCTGTACCAATCATTGTATGCTGACGGTCAATATTTTTACCGGCGGCAGGCGTTTTATCTCCGGCAACCGCTGTGAAAAAGGGCTTGGCAGAGAACGGAGCGCAGAACATATCCCAAACCTGTTTGAATATAAAAGACAGCGGCTGTTTGGCTACGAGCCGTTATCCGAAGCGCAGGCTTACCGCGGGGTTGTAGGAATTCCCCGTGTCCTAAATATGTATGAAAATTATCCTTTTTGGTTTACCTTTTTTACAAAGCTGGGGTATCGGGTCATCCTTTCGCCGGAATCGAGCCGCGCCATCTATGAACTGGGTATCGAATCCATTCCAAGCGAGTCCGAATGTTATCCGGCAAAGCTGGCGCATGGTCATGTGATGTGGCTGGTACGCCAAAAAATTCCTTATATTTTTTACCCTTGCGTTCCTTATGAACGCCTGGAAACCCCGGACGCCAACAATCACTACAACTGTCCGATTGTCACCTCCTACGGAGAAAATATCAAAAACAACATGGAAGAGCTAAACGATTCGCAGATCTGTTTTCAGAACCCGTTTCTTTCCTTTGAAAGCGAAAAGATTTTGACCAAACGGTTAGTGGAAATTTTTTCAAAATCTCCGAAATCCGGCATCTCCCCGATTCCGGAAGCAGAAATCCGCGCAGCGGCAGCAGCCGGCTGGGCAGAGCTTTTAGCAGTAAAGGCAGATACCCAGCGAAAAGGGGAAGAACTGCTTTCCTATCTGGAAACAAGCGGGAAAAAAGGGATTGTTCTGGCAGGAAGACCCTATCATTTGGATCCGGAAATCAATCATGGTATCCCGGAACTGATCAGCAGCTATGGTGTCGCTGTCCTGACGGAAGATTCTATTTCCCACCTGGGGCATGTAGAACGCCCTCTTCTGGTTATGGATCAATGGATGTACCACAGCAGACTTTATAAGGCAGCCTGTTATGTCAAAGAAAATCCGCGTTTAGAGTTGATTCAGCTCAATTCTTTCGGCTGCGGTCTTGACGCTGTTACCACGGATCAGGTCAGCGACATTCTGACTTCAGCCGGAAAAATTTATACCGTATTAAAAATCGACGAGGTAAGCAACCTTGGCGCTGCCAGAATTCGTATTCGTTCCCTTCTTTCTGCGGTAGCCGACCGAGATGCTAAGCATCTTTTGGCACGCCGTACCTCATCCGCCTATCATCGGATTGTGTTTACAGAAGAAATGGCGTCGGAATATACGATTCTCTGCCCGCAGATGTCGCCTATCCATTTTGATTTTGTTACAGCTTCTTTGGCTTATGCCGGCTATCATGTGGAGCCGCTGCCGGATACGCATGAGGTAGTGGATACCGGGCTAAAATACGTCAATAACGATGCCTGTTATCCATCCGTAATCATTGTAGGTCAGATTCTTTCCGCGCTTCAGTCCGGTCGCTATGATTTAAACAAAACGGCTGTTTTTATCACACAGACCGGAGGCGGCTGCCGGGCGACTAACTACATCGGCTTTATTCGGCGCGCCCTGGCAAACGCCGGTATGGGACAGGTTCCCGTCATTTCTTTAAGCGCCCAGGGACTAGAAAAAAATCCAGGCTTAAAGTACACGCCCTCCCTTTTAAATCGGGTTATGCAGGCTCTTGTTTACGGGGACGTACTGATGCGGGTGCTTTACCGTACCCGTCCGTACGAAGCAGAAGCCGGTGCAGCCAACCTACTTTATAAGCATTGGCGAAACATTTGCCTAACCTCTTTAAAAAAAGCCTCCCGTAAGGAGTTCAACCGGAATATCGCCGGAATCGTACGCGCCTTTGACACGCTCCCTCTAAAGGAATTTACAAAGCCTCGTGTGGGCGTCGTCGGAGAAATCCTGGTCAAATTTCTGCCAAGCGCCAACAACTATATCGTAGATCTGTTAGAGGCAGAGGGCGCCGAAGCTGTCGTCCCGGACTTGATTGACTTTTTACTCTACTGTGCCTACAATCCCAACTTCCAGGCGGAATACTTAGGCAAAAGCAAGAAGGCAGCCTTTTACAGCAATGCCGCGATTCGTGCGATTGAATTCTACCGACGCGGAGCGAAAAAAGCGTTTGCCGCCAGCAAACGCTTTACCCCTCCTGTCTCTATCCAGACACTGGGTGACTATGCCTCTCCTATCGTTTCCTTAGGCAATCAAACGGGAGAGGGCTGGTTTTTAACAGCGGAAATGATCGAGCTAATCCACTCCGGCGTGCCGAATATCGTCTGTACACAGCCGTTTGGATGCCTGCCAAACCACGTTGTCGGCAAGGGTGTTATCAAGCAGCTTCGCCAGGCATATCCAGGTGCCAATATCGTAGCCGTAGACTACGATCCAGGCGCCAGCGAGGTCAACCAGCTTAACCGGATTAAGCTGATGCTGGCAGCCGCCAAGGAAAAATTGGGATAGTCCGTCTGGTTTCACAACTTTATCTAAGCACCTGCGGCGGAGTAGTAACATGTTACTACTCCGCCGCAGTGCGCTCCCGCCTGGATTATTCCCTTTCACCTTCCTCCGCAACATCTATTGCAATGCTTGCATTCCATCCCGCATTGTATCGAATGCCCTTTCTTTTTATCTCGTATCATACTTCGTATTGCCAATCCCAGCACAGCCGTCAAAACTGCGCCCACTGCTAAAGTTCCCATATTATTCCTTTCTATCTTGCTTCTGCGAATCCTTTCCTTTTGGCTGCAAACATCCTGCCCTTTTTTGCAGGTTTTAACAACAAAAAGAAAAATCCCAGGATAATGAAAACCGCCGCTGCCGTACCAATCCCGAATGGCTTGCCCGTCGTCCAGCTTCCGATTTGATAAATACACAAAGAAACGAAATAAGCAAGCCCTGTTTGATAACCTACGGCAAACCAGAACCAACGGGTATTATTCATCTCACGTTTGATTGCACCCATCGCTGCAAAACAAGGCGCACACAACAGATTAAACACCAGGAAGGAATATGCCGCAGCGCCGCTCATACTACCTGCCAAGCTGCTCCAGATTTCTGCTCCGTCTTCCGAAACTTCAGCAAAACCAAACAGAATTCCAAAAGTACCAACTACATTTTCTTTTGCTACCAATCCTGTCAAGGCTGCCACTGCCGCCCTCCAGTTCCCCCATCCCAATGGAGCAAATATCCAAGCTACAGTGTTCCCGATAGAGGCAAGGATACTATGTTCCAGTTCCAAATCCTCTAACATCCGAAATTCTCCTTCTACCCAGCCAAAATAAGTAGTAAACCAAATAAAAATAGTTGAAAGCAAAATAATTGTCCCCGCTTTTTTGATAAACGACCAGCCACGCTCCCACATACTCCGTAAAATATTAGAAATAGTCGGCATATGATAGGCTGGAAGCTCCATAACAAAAGGAGCCGGATCACCTGCAAACAGCCTGGTTTTCTTCAGTAAAATTCCGGAACAGATAATCGCCGCAATTCCCACAAAATACGCGCTTGGAGATACCCACCATGCTCCGCCGAACAAAGCGCCCGCAATCAGGGCAATAATGGGCAACTTTGCACTGCAGGGAATAAAGGTCGTTGTCATAATTGTCATTTTCCGATCTCTGTCCTGCTCAATAGTTCTAGACGCCATAATACCAGGTACTCCGCAGCCGGTTCCGATTAACATTGGAATAAAAGATTTTCCGGAAAGCCCAAATTTCCGAAACACCCGATCCATAATAAACGCTACTCGTGCCATATAGCCGCACCCCTCTAAAAAAGCCAGAAAAACAAACAGTACCAATATCTGCGGTACAAATCCTAACACGGCACCTACTCCGGCAACGATACCATCCAAAATCAATCCCTGCAGCCAATCGGCACATTTGACTGCCTCTAATCCTGCTCCTACCAACGATGGGATACCAGGTATTTCCAGTCCAAATATACTCCAGCTTTCCCCAAATACCCCGTCATTCATCCAATCCGTCGCCCAGCCTCCTACTGTTGTCACCGAAACATAATACACCAAAAACATCACTGCAGTAAATATCGGCAATGCAAGAAAACGATTCGTTACCACCTGATCGATCCGATCCGATAAGCGTTTCTTTTCTTTTTCGCTCTTACTATAACATTCTCTGACGACTGTAGAAAGAAATGTATAACGCTCGTTGGTGATAATGCTTTCCGTATCATCCTCTAACTCCTGTTCTAAACCTACAATATCCTCGGTAACATCTGGCGCTTTTTGATGGGTAAGCTGATGAAACTGGATCTGAATTTTGTCGTCTCGTTCCAACAGTTTTATCGCAAAAAAACGCTTCTGTTCTTTCGGAATCCTGTCCCCAAACTTTTTCTCTATCTGTGTGATTGCAGACTCAACCTGATCGCTGAAACGATACCGAATGGGCATTTCCTGTTTTTCTCTTGCTAATGCCACTGCCTGTTCTGCCGCCGCCTGGATACCGCTTCCTTTTAAAGCAGAAATTTCTACTACCCTGCAGCCAAAACGCTTGCTTAGCTTCTCTTTATGTATTTTACCACCGCTTTTTTCTACGACATCCATCATATTGACAGCCAGCAGCATTGGAATTCCCAATTCCATTAACTGTGTAGAAAGATAGAGGTTTCGTTCAAGATTTGTTCCGTCTACAATATTTAAAATGACATCCGGGCGTTCCTCCAACAGATATGTTCTGGCAACTACTTCCTCTAAGGTATAAGGAGACAACG
Organism: uncultured Lachnospiraceae bacterium; assembly: GCA_910585655.1. Lineage (GTDB taxonomy): Bacteria > Bacillota > Clostridia > Lachnospirales > Lachnospiraceae > MGBC131033. Next base: position 80,558 of record CAJUFW010000001.1, on the reverse strand, counting down.
AATAGATCCCAGGAAGATCCACTACAGTAACTTCCTGATAACCCTTCAGTTTTCCTTCTTTCTTCTCTACCGTAACTCCCGGCCAATTTCCTACAAACTGGTTAGAACCTGTCAGGGCATTAAATAATGTAGTTTTTCCACAGTTCGGATTTCCTGCTAATGCAATCTTTACTGACATATAAAGCCTTCTTTCTGTCATTCGACCTTTTTTTACTATTGTTTGCGTAATTTCGCTTCCTGTTTACATATT
>CAJUFW010000001.1:0-80298 GCA_910585655.1 uncultured Lachnospiraceae bacterium | reverse complement strand
TGCCAGAGCAAAACTATTCAACCAAAATCATTTCCGCATCTGCCTTCCGTAACGATAATTCATAACCTCGAACCGTTATTTCCAACGGATCTCCTAATGGTGCTACCTTTCTGACCAATACCTCTACTCCCTTTGTAATACCCATATCCATAATCCGCCGCTTGACTGGTCCCTCTCCACTCAGCCTCGTTACCTTTACTGTTTTCCCGCATGGAATTTCCCTTAGCGTCATCTGTATTCTATTCCTCCTTTTTTACTCTCTTACAGCCGCTTATGTTCACTTCAGCTAAAAGTGACTTTTTTAAACAACCAAGATTTTCCCCGCCAAGTCTTTTCCAATTGCTACCCGTGAATCTTTGACGTTTACAATTAAGCTGCCTCTGATTTCGGATACTACGGTTATTACGCTACCTGTTACAAATCCAAGCTTCTCCAAAAAACGTTTTGTATCCTCTTTTCCTCCTATTTTGCGAATCGTTGTTGCCTCTCCTGCCTTTACCATAGTTAATGGCATAATCTTCATCCTTTCTTTGAAATTGATAATCTTTCTCATCTATGGTTAGTATAAACTAATATCATTCGTTTGTCAAGCATAACTTTCTAAATTCTGGTTTTACAAATATTTTTTAAATCCCTTTACCTCTTCATAGCCAATCGCCTGATAAAACTCATGTGCGCCCGTCCGATTCATAGAAGAACACAAAATAATATACGCCGCATTTCGTTCTCTTCCCCAAGCCTCAATCTCCTCAAACATCCGCTTCCCGATCCCTTTTCTTTGATAGTCCGGGTGTGTTACGACGTTTTCCACTAATACCACCGGACGGCAGTCTCCGCAAAAATCCCCAAAAGCAATCGCAAGCAAAGAACCGCTCAAACGACCTGTTTCCCGATCCTCTGCCACCATCAAATAAGCGTTGCTCCAAGCATTGATTTCCCGGATCTTTTCCTTTAAGCATTGCGGATCACCTGCATGTTCGGTCAGAGCGTCCATCAGTTCATTAAACTGTCTGATATCCTCTGGATTATGTTCCTCTATTTTTCTAAAAAGTAGTTCCATTTTTTGACCCTTCCTTCTCTTCTTTGTTCTAATAGTTTTATTCTGATATCAACTCCACGGATTTTAGATACCGTCCCTCTCCTGGATGATAGTCTGGCTCTGCTACAAATCCCCGTCTGACCAGTTCTTCGTTTAGCTGGCCAAATACAAGATGATATAATTCATTTGCCAACTCCTTTACTGGTATCCCATGTTTTTTACAAAACAGCCCTGACAGATGCTTTGTCGAACTTAGCGCTTCACACATAGGTTCATAAAGACAGACTTCCGTCAACCGCTCCAGTTCCTCAAGCACTGCCCCATCCTTTCCCCTATAAAGAGGAACTGCAAGTCTGTTATTTTTTACATAGCCAAACAAGGATAAAAGCTGACAGCACGATTTTTCACAGGCTCCTGTTTCTACCAACTGCCAAATCTCCTGCAGCAAACGCTCCTGTTTCTGCTCTATCGTTGTTCCCGGAATCAACTCCCAGAGAGCTTCTGCCTTTTTAAACGCAGGCAATCCCTTTCTCTGCTCCTTCTGACGAATAAAGCGAAACACGTCGAACCGATCTCCCTCGGAATCTCCAAAGGACTGCAAGGTTCTTTTTCCGTCAGAACAGCGGTTATAGGAACATAACAGTTTTTTAGAAAGGCTTTCTAATTCCGGCGCCTTTTCATATACAATCAGTAAATAATCCAAATCGGACGGATGAATATGGGAAGTAGCTACCACTTGATGCTTGCTAAGACAGTCAAAGAAACGCCCGTCTAAAACAGCCCCGCAAACCATATGATATAAATTAACTTCTGACGGATATCCATTCCGTACCTGCTCTATAACTTCCACATAATCTCTTTTCTTTTGTTCCAAACAGTCTGCCATCTGTACAACTGCCTTGGAAAAACAGTTATGCAAATATGCGGCGTCCTCTTTTATAAAAACAGGTGTATTTAGATAAATTCCATTTTCCTGACGGATCAGACCAATCCGAAGCAAAGCGTCTGTAACTGGTTTTGTAGCCTTTTGGCAAATGATTTCATAAGAATAGCTTCCTGGTGCTTTTTCTATGATATCCGACAAAACAGTATGTAGTTCCTCCTGTAAAACAATACGGGGATTATCACAGTCAGGAAGCCCTGCAGCCTGATAGTCTCCATAGATAAAATAATCAAATGCTCTCATCATATCTTCCCTGTTCTCTTTTATAAAAACCATACATTCGGATCGGTTGCCGATACGGACGTCGCCCCTGCGTCCAACGCTGCAATAATATCTTCTTTATCCGATATCAGTCCGCCCGCAATCACCGGTACTTCTACCATCCCTTTCACCCGTCGGATGATTTTCGGCATCACGCCCGGTAAAATTTCAATAAAATCCGGGCATACGCTTTTCCACTGGTGTTCAATCGTTGCAAGAGACATCGAATCCAGTACAAAAAACCGAAGTACCGTATAAAGCCCTAACTCTGCCGCTCTCTTTACCAAGGCAGGTTTGGTAGAAATAATACCGTCCGCTTCGGTATTTTGATGAATATAGTCCACTGCGACTTCCTTTGCACTAAGCCCACCAATCAAATCCAGATGTACAAGGGCAATTCTGCCACTGTCTTTAATTTTTCCTACAATCTCCCGGATGTTGCAGACATCTCCATAGAGAATAAATACCACCTGACTTTCTGATTCCAGGCACAATTTAAGTCCCTCTGCATCCTTAATTGCCGCAATAATCGGGCTTGCTTCTACTGCTTCTACAAAATGATGTTTCATCATATCCTTCCTCTCTAAGCCGCAAAGCATATGGCAGCGCCCAGGGAGCTATGACCGTTTATTGGGTACTGCTATCGGATGCTCCGCAAAAAATGGCATGAAGTTCCGCTACCGTCCGGATCACAAAGTCTGCTCCCGCCTGTTCTAACTCTCCAGGCTCTGCAAACCCATAGGAAATACCGATAGAATCCACGCCTACTTCCTCTGCCCCCAAAACGTCAAAGCTTCGATCGCCAATCATGATCACTTGGCGGCGATTTATGGAACTTCCCTCCCGCTCTTCCATACGCCTTATTGCTTCTTCTATCACTTCGCTTTTCCGCGATCTTGTCCCGTCTAACTTGCTGCCTGCTACTACGTCAAACCACTCTTTTAGCCCATACTTTATAAGTACCCGATTTGCCATTTCCTCCGGCTTGGAAGTAGCGACGCCCAATCGATAACCCTGCGCTGACAGTTTCTCTAACAGTTCTCGGATTCCCTCATAGGCAAAATTTTCATAAATTCCGGTTTCGGTATAACGTTCGCGGTATCTGGCAACGGCGCGCTCTGTCTGTTCCCTATCAAAGCCATAGAAATCCCGAAACGAGTCAAAAAGCGGCGGTCCGATAAAACAAAGCAGATCCTTCGTCTCTGCCGATATCCCAAAATCGGCTAGAGCATACTGAACGCTTTTGGTAATCCCTTCCGCCGGATTCGTCAATGTCCCATCCAAATCAAAGAGCAAATATTGGTACTGCCGTCTTCGCACCTGCTGCCAGGTAGTCAGAACAGCCGACAACTCCTCTGGTGTATCGACGAACGCTTTTGCCCCGTGTTCTGATAAAAATTCCCGATTACGAAAGCCCCAGCAGACAGAAATACAAGGAACTCCTGCATGAGCGGCTGTCTGGATATCGACGTCCGAATCTCCGACATAAATACATTCCTCCGGCGATACCCCCAGGCGTTCCATCACCAGAAACAGCGTATCCGGCGCAGGCTTTGTTCTCATCCCCGGCTGATCGCCTGCCGATTCCGAAATCCATTCGGAAAAATACAAGTCCACCAGCTCCTTGACTGCCTTGTCCAATTTATTGGAAACCACTGCCATCTGAATGCCTTCCTGCTTCAGCCCTGCCAGGCACGCTGTAATCCCTGCATAGGGAGCAGTACGTTCCTTGCAATGCGCCTCATAATATACGCTCATATCCTGAAACATTTGCTCTATTTTTGCTCCGATCGACGCCCCTTCCTCTGTCCTTGGTATCCCATCCGGAAATCCGGCTGCACGCTCTACCAGCTTACGGATTCCATTCCCGACAAACGAACGTATTTCTTCTCTTGTCCGAATCGGATATTGATAAGCCTTTAACACATGGTTCATCGAAGCCTCTAAATCTTCTAATGTATCTAACAATGTCCCGTCCAGGTCAAAAATAACCGCCTTGATTGGTTTCATTTTTCTTTCTCCTTTTGTTTTCTAATAGCCTCTCCCTATTATACATGCCTTTCCCTGAAATATCCAGAAAAATCGCAGGAAAAATTAAAATTTTTGTTCGACAAAAGAGCATACAATTCCTCAAAAAACTCCGTCAAACCTATATCTAAAATCCTCAGGAAGGAATGACCTCTGCACTGGTCAGAGACATGACTGTACAGAGAGCTTTCCTAATTATATGAAAAAGAATTCTACAAAGTGGAATTCCCGCGCCGGAGCGCGTCTGCGTCAGCAGACATTTTCCTTAGGCGCGAAGTGCGCATCCCCCGGAGGGCTTTTGTATGATAGGGAAGTTCGGAGAACTTTCCTATTATACAAAAAATCCAGATGTTGGAACTGCTGTTCCTAACAGTTCCAACACCTAGAAATCAATTGTGTCCTCTCTTTCATTTCTTTACTCATGTTGATTAACGTTTCGTTTTTAATGTCAGTATTACAATAAGAGTGAATAAGCTGTGCATTCTCTATTGTTGCTTTTCCACTATCTTGCTTTCTTTCTACAATGATCTACACTTATTGCATTTCTATGTAGTAACCCAATACTTATGCCCCATGCCCCTTCTCATATACCCGCTTCTCCTATCGTTTTCTGAGACATTTTCTGAACAGACTCTCCATTGCTTCATACTCGCAGGGGAAAGACTCCCTACTCGCCTCTAGCATTTCATTCTTACCCACATTCACAAAATTTATCACATATCCGTTATGCAGTGCCAGACAGCGAATGAATTCCCTCTGGCTCCGACCATTGCCTTCCCGGAACGGATGCAGGGCATTAATCTCAGAAAAATAATATGCCAGCCGGGCAGCAAAACCATCCTCCTCCAGCCCATACAGATAATTCTCCGCTTTCAGCCTCCCAAAAATCTCCCCCGCCCAATCATACACATCCTGAAATATATAGGCGTGAATTGCCTGCAAGTGTTTCAAATCGAAAGCACCCCTCAACGGCTTATCCAGCAGTTCCATAATCCGCAGCATAGTCAGTTTTCGCTCTGTCTCATGAAGCCGTTCCTTGTCCTGTATCCCCATTTTATTTTTCAGGACATTGGAGCCAGAATAACAGTATAACTCATCCGGCATATGCTACTTTTCACCTCCCAGAATTTCCCGGCGCAAGTCATCCCCCAAAACATTTCTGTTCTTATAAGCGTACAGCATCCGGACATCCTCTTCCGTCAAATCCATGTCTTCAAATGCCATTGTCGCCCTCACTTCGTTTACTGCTTCTTCCGCTGAATACACGGGATGCCCCATCTTTACCTCGAACGGAATTCCTTCCGTGATAATGATCTGCTTGATGAGCATATTCACAACCGCTGACAGGTTAGTCCCTAACTTTTCCAGTATCGCAGATGCTTTCTCTTTATCCTCTGCAGAGGTTCGTACTTGCAATAATGATGTGTTTGCCATAATCATCCCTCCTACAGTCATTATACAACATCGTCATTACATTGTAAAGCAAAAGATATCAATCATAATTTAACGATTATCTACATTTCATATTTTTCATTTCCTCATTCGTAGTTTTATCGTAGCCCAAGTATTATTCATCTACTATGGTATGCCCAAGTTTGTCTCGAAGTACTAAATTATGCAGTTTTTTACCTTACTCCTGCCATGGCAAACGAAAAAGTCTTGATGAGCTGAACGTGTATTACATATTTGCCGTAACCTTCATATGAAATCCACTATTAAATACTCGAATCAAGGCTGTACAAGACACATTGCAAATCCTCAATATATAGCAGAAAATATACGGAATTGTGAGTTTACTGCTGTTGCGCCAAATGAAAAATGACTCACAGTAAACTTACAGCGGCTGGAATTTACTTGCAAAACTGCCAGCAGATAATCTACTGGCAGGAAAAATTTATATTTTTTCAATTGTCTACTTGACGGGAAGCAGTTCAATATCAGATAAACAGTCCCCTTTTTTAACGCTCCCAGGAAATATGTTCAAATTTCCGGAATGCTTCCATACTCTTTGCCACGCTTTCGATCTGGCTTGGCATTCTGGTATAATCCTGCTCCAAAATCATATATTCCGCATCGGTATACGCCTCTGCCGTATCAATGATATCCTGAATTTTCATAATACCTGTCCCGATTTCCGCAAAGGCACTGTTTGCGGCTACCCTTGCCTTTTCTATCGCCTCTGCCTCGTTTAGATGTTTCCCGCCGCTCTTGGCATAGTTGCTGTCTCCGTTGATTCCGGTTGCCTCCTCTGGCTTCATCTCCCGCTCCTCTGGGGTCAGACCGTTTAAATTAATCGGCACCAGGCTGTCCCAGGCAAAGTCCTTTTGATGCACCAGCTTGACCCGCTTGCCAAAATGCTTTAGCTGTTCCACCGGATCAAGCCCTGCCCGCATCGTCCAGAACGTATCCAGCTCCAAGGAAAGATATTGCGGATCGGTATTTTCTACAATCAGATCCAAAATGCTTTTTCCCTGGAAGGTACGAAACTCGTGATTATGGTTGTGATACAGATAGTTCATCCCGGCTTCCCGGCAGATTTTTCCCATTTTATTAAAATATTCACATTGACGCATCAGATCGTCATATGTAGTAAAGCGCCCCATTGGATTGACGATATTGGTATTCCTTAGTACCCGGTTGTATTCCAGCACCGCCGGAATATCCGACTTTTCAAATGGGAAAATATGAGCGCTGATAACCTGGGAACCAAATTTATCAAAGGTTTCCTTGAGCGCCTTTGCCTCTACTCCAAAGCCACAGCCCGGATCGTTGATCGCATTGTGGTTGCAGACCTCGATATTTTTATAGCCCAGTTCTGCCACCTTTTCTACCGTGCCAATGGCATCCTGTTCCATCTCGTTGCGGACAGAATACAAAATCAGACCTATTTTCATGTTTCTTTTCCCCTTTCCTCCTAATCAATGATAATCTTGTTGTTCTTAGCATAACAGAACCTGTTGATTTTACAATCCCGTTATTTCGGAAAAATATCTCATTTTTTCTGTTTATGCTTCCCACAGCTCCCGGAGTTCCTTCGCTGCCTTTTCTACATCCGGCTGCACTACAATCGCGGATATTACGGCTATTCCGTTTATACCTTTCCCCTTTAGCAGAGGAAGATTCTGCTTTTGGATTCCGCCAATCGCCACGATGGGAATCGAAACTGCTTTTCGGATTTTCTCTAATTCTTCTGCCGCAATTACGATGGCATCCTGCTTTGTCCCTGTAGCAAATACGGCTCCCACACCGATATAATCCGCTCCGTCCTGCTCCGCCTGCAAAGCCGCCGACAGATTAGGCGCAGAAACGCCGACAATTTTCTCTTCCCCTATCATCCTGCGTACCGCCCCACAAGGCAGATCTTTCTGACCGACATGTACACCGTCTGCATCTGCTGCCAATGCAATGTCCACGCGGTCGTTGATAATCAAAGGCACCCCATATCGGCTTGTTATCTGCTTAACCCGCAACGCCAGTTCAAAAAATTCCCGGCTTGTACACTCTTTTTCCCGTAACTGAACGACTGTCACTCCACCCTGTATTGCCGCTTCTACACATTCCTCGATGCTGCTGCTTGTCATCAGCCTGCGGTCGGTACAAAGATAAAGCGTATAATCCACCTGTTTCTTTCCTTTATTTTCCATTTGTTCCTCCTGCCGCCTTTTAAACTAAAATTATCCTTTCCGGATAACGGCTCGATGCCGTATAGTCGTATCATCCATCCGGCTCATGGCGTCAAACAAGCCGATCCGAAAGCTTCCCAGACCTGCCTCTTGGTATTTCTCCCAAGAAAGCTCTCCGGCAATGCCCATCGATGTGACTGCCAAAACAGCCGCTTCAAAATAATTTTTATTTGCTCCTGTAAAAGTACCGACTACTCCGGAAAGCATACAGCCGGTTCCTGTCACCTGGCTCATCTGGGGAACTCCGTTCGCAACCAGCGTTACCCGTCCCCCGTCCGTTATCACATCCGTTGCCCCGGTCATCACCACCAGACAATGATAACGCTTTGCCGCAAGCTGCGCGTTCTCTATTGCATTTTGTATCTCCTCCGGCAACACACTTGCCGGTATTCTTCTCTGCCGGTCTACTGTCACAAAAGCACTGTCTACCCCTCGGACGCTGGCTCCCTTTCCCGCTAAAAAAGCCACCTCCGCATAATTTCCCCTTAAAACCGTTACGTCCAGTTCCTCTAAAAGCTGTAAAACCACGCGGTTGCGGAATTCAGAGGCTCCTATCCCTACCGGATCTAAAATCACCGGAATCCCTTTTTCCATCGCCATATGACCGGACGCCAGCATAGAAGCGACTCTTTGTTCCTGCAGCGTTCCTATGTTTAATACCAGGGCATCGCCTGCCGCCGTTATCTGCGCTGCTTCTAAAGGATCGTCCGCCATGATCGGAGCGCCGCCGCAAGCCAGGATCATATTTGCCACATCCTGTACCGTTACATAATTGGTGATACAATGCACCAGAGGTCGTTTCTGTCTGCTTTCCTCTATTGTCATTGATTCCTCCATTCTAATAGAACCGAAAGAAATGATGTGTCGGACCACAGCCTTTTCCTAATTCCAACGCATGTTCAATCGCTCCGGTTACATATTCCTTGGCTAAATCAACAGCCCGTTCTAACGGCTCGCCTAATGCCAGATACGAAGCAATCGCACTGGAAAGCGTACAGCCTGTCCCATGGGTATTTTTTGTTTCAATCCGCTTTTTGACAAAGGTCGTATAAGCAGTTCCGTCATATAAAATATCCTCGGCGTCGCCTATATAATGACCGCCCTTTACCAAAACTGCCTTAGCTCCCATCTCCCGGATTTCCCTGGCTGCCTCTTTCATATCCTCTACTGTTTCAATCCGTCTGCCGGAAATCTTTTCTGCCTCCGGGATATTCGGCGTCAGTAAAGTAGCCAGAGGAATCACTGTCTTAATCAAGGTATCAATCGAATCCTCCTGCATCAAGGGACTGCCGTTTTTGGCATACATGACCGGATCGATAACAACATGCGGCGGCTGGTATTGTTTTAGTTTTTCGGCTACTGCTCTCATACATTCCGGGGTGGAAAGCATCCCTACCTTGACGGCGCTTACTTCGATATCCTCAAATACCGCGTCGATCTGCGCTGCAATCATTGCCGGAGAGACATCCTCTACCGAAAGCACACGGCTGGTATTTTCTGCCACTACCGATACAATCACACTCATGCCAAATACACCCAGCGCCGACATAGTTTTTAAATCTGCCTGAATTCCGGCGCCTCCGCTGCAATCGGAACCGGCGATACTCAATGCTGTTTTCATTTGTTATCTCCTTCCTCTGTTTCTAAATCTTCTAAATATTGTTGTATCTTTTCCTCCAAGGTCTGATAAAGCTCCATAGCCGTCTGTAAATCTGCTGTTGTTGCAAAAAAAGATTCCTTATAGCGACTTCCTGCTTCCCAGTCTGTCAATGTTCCTGCCATAAGCTGCAGATCTCTTATTTCCTCCCAGCCACACGCAATAAAATCTTGATAAAGGCGTGCTATATTATGGGTAAATTCATAACGACTTCCCTTTAATTCAATACTGCATTTCAAAATTTTCTCAATCGCCTGCTGTATATGATAACAACAAATATCCAAATACATTTCATCATTGATCCGATACAATTCTTTTACCACATTATAATCTTTTCTGGCTTTATCTAACAAATAACACATTTATCCCGCCTCCTGTATCCAATATCCATTTCGATCGATTTCTTCTTTTATCCGATCCTGTTTTGTTAAATCATTGTAATAAAGGATATCTGTCCTTACGTCTACCATACAGGCGATTTTCTTTGCCAAATCATAAAATAATTCTTTATCATAAGCCGTTGTCTGGATACATAAATCCAGATCGCTGGTAATATTGCATTTCATCGTTAAAGCGCTCCCAAAGACAATAAGGGAAACCGGATACTCTTCTAAAAGCTCCATAATTTGTTGTACACTTTTTTGCATCAACGGATAAATCCGTCGCAACTTTGGATTTTCTACTCCTTTTACCAAGGGAAATTTTTTTAGGTTTCTCAATGCTTTTAATTCCAGCCACTTTTGATACCCTTTCTCTGTCTCCGTCTTTGCCTCCATCTCATCTCTCCTTATGATTTTCCATATCTAAAATCCTCTCACGTCATATCAGATAGGAAAGAGCTTGTTTAAAAAAAGGCTGCCCCAAAACCATTGTTTCTGATTTTACGACAGCCTTCTTTCTGTTTTATTTTTATACTTATACCGGATATGCTCCGTTCTTGGTATCTGCTACCGCCGAATCGACTTTTGTCTGCTGTGCCTCCCGGTATTTAAAGAAGTCCATAGCTACCTGTGGGAACAGAGCGTAGGACAATACATCCTCATCCTGCTGCTTGTACTGCGCACATTCTTTCTCAAACTGAGGAAGCTGAGGAGGGATCAAATCTGCCGGACGGCAGGTGATCGGCTTTGCATCTCCAATCGCTTTTTTCTGTACTTCTTTGTTGAACGGCTTAATGGTTTTTCCAAACTCGCCGCTTAATACTTTCTTGGTTTCTTTTGTTACCATCTTATAACGCTCACCCTGCAAGACGTTTAATACCGCCTGTGTTCCCACAATCTGGGAGGACGGTGTAACCAACGGAGGCTCGCCCAAGTCTTTCCGTACACGCGGAATTTCCTCTAATACTTCGTAATATTTGTCCTCTGCTTTGGCTTCTTTTAATTGAGACACCAGGTTGGAAAGCATACCGCCTGGTACCTGGTATAGTAAAGTCTTGATATTGACGCCCATAACCTTTGGATTTAAAAGACCGCTCTTTAATGCTTCCTCCTGCATTGGACGGAAGTAGTCGGCGATTTCTGCCAAAAGGTTCTGATCCAGTCCGCTATCGTACTCCGTTCCCTTAAAGGTTTCTACCATAACCTCCGTTGCCGGCTGGCTGGTTCCCATGGAAAATGGAGACATAGCCGTATCAATAATATCCGCACCTGCTTCCACCGACTTCATATAAGTCATAGCCGCTACACCGGACGTATAATGGGTATGAATCTGAATCGGCAGCTTTGTTCCCTGTTTTAAGGCTGTTACCAGACGAGTTGCCTCATAAGGAACCAGCAGTCCTGCCATATCCTTGATACAGATCGAATCGGCGCCCATTTCCTCGATTGCCTTTGCTGTTTCTTTCCAGTAATCCAGCGTATAAGCATCACCTAACGTATAGGAAAGAGCGATCTGCGCATGACCCTTTTCCTTATTTGCCGCTTTTACGGCTGTCTGAAGATTCCGCAAATCGTTAAAGCAGTCAAAAATACGAATGATATCAATTCCGTTTGCGATTGATTTCTGTACAAAATATTCTACTACATCATCGGCGTAGTGGTTATATCCTAAGATATTCTGTCCGCGGAAGAGCATCTGCAGCTTGGTGTTCTTAAATCCGGCACGCAGTTTTCTTAATCTCTCCCATGGATCTTCCTTTAAGAAACGAAGGCTTGCATCAAACGTAGCGCCGCCCCAGCACTCTACGGAATGATAGCCTACCTGATCCATTTTTTCAATAATCGGCAGCATCTGTTCGGTCGTCATTCTGGTGGCGATCAAGGACTGATGCGCGTCACGCAAGATTGTCTCGGTAATCTTTACCGGTTTTTTAGCCGTTTTAGCCATCTGTATCTATCTCCTTCTCTCGCTAAATTTTTATTATATTAAACTCCAAATATTGCCATAAACACACCGGCAGCCACTGCCGTACCGATAACACCGGCTACGTTTGGTCCCATGGCGTGCATCAGCAGGAAGTTGGTCGGATCGGCTTCCGCGCCTACCTTCTGGGATACTCTGGCTGCCATCGGCACGGCAGATACCCCGGCAGAACCGATCAATGGGTTAATCTTACCGCCGGACAGCTTGCACATCAGCTTTCCGAATAAAATACCTGCAGCCGTACCAATCGCAAACGCAATCAGACCTAACGCCACGATCTTTAACGTATCAAATTTCAAGAAAGCCTCTGCACTGGTCGTTGCACCAACGGAAGTACCCAGCAGAATAACCACAATATACATCAGCGCATTGGAAGCAGTTTCGGTGAGCTGCTTTACTACACCGGATTCTTTGAATAAGTTACCAAGCATCAGCATACCAACCAGAGGAGCAGTAGACGGAAGCAGCATAGATACGACGATTGTAATGATAACCGGGAACAGGATTTTCTCCAGCTTGGAAACCGGACGAAGCTGTTCCATTTTGATTTTCCGTTCCTTTTCCGTCGTCAGCAGTTTCATGATCGGCGGCTGGATAATCGGAACCAAAGACATATAGGAATAAGCCGCTACGGCAATCGGTCCCATATATTCCGTCTGCTGAAGCTTTCCAGCCAGGAAAATAGAAGTCGGACCATCAGCACCGCCGATGATAGAGATAGCAGCGGCAGCCTTTCCGTTAAAATTCATTAAAATAGCAAACAGATAAGCGGCGAAAATACCAAACTGAGCAGCAGCACCTAACAGGAAGCTCTTTGGATTTGCAATCAACGGACCGAAATCCGTCTGCGCGCCGACGCCTAAGAAAATCAGGGACGGCATAATCGACCACTCGTCTAACAGATAAAAATAGTGAAGAAGTCCGCCCTCTTCCATAATCGGCGGATAGATATTAACCAAGAGCATACCAAAGGAAATCGGCAGGAGCAATAACGGCTCGTACCCTTTCTTGATAGCCAGGTACAGGAAAAAGCATGCCACTGCAATCATCAGGTAATTGCCCCAGTTTAAGGAAGCAAATGCCGTTTGCCCAGCAAGATTTTCCAGTGTATTTACAATGTAATCCATTCTTGTTTCCCTCCCGTAATAATGGTTGCCAAAGCACCTGCTTAATTAGTTCAGGGAAGCTAATAAAGCACCGGATTCTACAGAATCTCCTACTGCTACATTTACGGAAGCTACTGTTCCATCCTGAGGAGCTACGATTTCATTTTCCATCTTCATTGCCTCTAATACCAGGAGTACCTCTCCACGCTTGACAGCCTGACCTGCATTGACTTTAACAGCCAGGATCTTACCAGGCATAGGAGCATTGACCTTTACACTGCCTGCAGCTCCTGCCGGTGCAGCTTTCGGCGCTGGAGCTGCCTTTGGTGCAGCCGGCGCGCTGGCTGCTCTTGGAGCAGGTGCCGTAGCCGGAGCCGTAGCGCCTGCTCCGCCTTCCTCTACAGTAACATCATAAACAGTTCCATTTACGGTAATGGTATAATTTTTCATTTTTATCCCCTTTCCTGTCCGCCGAAACGGACATGCCCATCCTTTTTGGGCTCTCCATTCAGTCTATTATGCGTTTTTCCAGCTTCCTGCAGTCCTTTTACGGATAGAACGAACCACCAGACCATCTTCCGGCGCTTCCTCGCCCATCGATGCCATAATCGCCGCCGTAATGACCGCTACCAGTTCCAAATCATCCGATAACTCTTCTGGCTCGCTGACAGCGGCAGGAGCCTGGCTGGTAGCCGGAGCTGGTACTTCTGGTTTTGCCGGAACTGGCGCCGGCGCCGTCTTCTTTTCCCCGGACATCATCTTTGGAATAAAGCCCATCAACCAGATGATAAAGGAAATAAAAATCAATACCAAAAAGACGATACCCATTCCCATCAGGGTATTTAAACCAGCCTCGGACATGGCTTTTCCATCACAGCCTGTCAAATTCATCAGACACAGGCAGATGGCTGCCATAGAAATCAGTTTCTTTTTCATATCGGCACCACCTCTCCTAAACCGTGCCATGCTTCTTGTCAGGACGGCTTTCTCGCTTCATCTCCAGCATTTCAAAAGCATAGATCAAATGCTTTCTGGTAGAAGCCGGTTCGATGATACTGTCTACATAGCCGCGCTTTGCCGCTGATTCTGTACTACCCTGCAGACTTTCGTATGCAGTCGTTTTTTCAGAAAGCAGCGCGCTCTTATCCTTTGCCTGTTCTAACTCGTCCGCATAGATGATCTGCGCAGCCTGCTTAGCATCCATCATACCGATTTTAGCATCCGGCCAAGCAAAGACCAAATCTGCTCCTAAATGTTTGGAATTCATCGTCAAATAGGCGCTTCCATATGCCTTGCCGGTGATCACATTGACCTTCGGCACAGTCGCATTGGCAAACGCGTAAGTCAGTCTGGCAGATGCTTTTGCAACCCGCTTTTCCTGCTCTATCGTCGCCTGATAGCCTGTCACATTGGTCAGACTCAAAACAGGGATAGAAAACGCATCGCAGAAATTGATAAAATCAGCCGCCTTTTCACAGCCCTCTGCCGTCAGGACAGCCGGGAACTTCTCAACCGGCTTAAACTCCTCGTCTAACACCTCCGAACGGTTGGCTACCGCGCCTACTACGCTGCCGCCCAGACGTAAAAAGCCTGTCACCATTTCCTTGGCATAAGCCCCTTTTATTTCATAAAATAAACCATTGTCTGCGATTTCACGAAGCGCTACGGCGCTGTCTAAAAGACTGCTGCCTAGCGAAGCAACCATCCGGTTCAAATCGTCCGTTGCATCTTCAAAAACGCCGCCGTCTTCATTGTTGCATGGAAGCAGGGATACCAGCTCGCGTGCTTTCGCGATAGCCTCGTCCTCGCCCTTGCAGACAACATCGACATTTCCGCATGCTGCCTGATAAGCAGCTGCAGACGTATTACATTTTGCTTCATAATTACCGTCTAGCGTATTCGGCGAATTGACAAACAGCTTTGCCCCGTCCTCTGCCATGATCGTAAAATCACTTAAAGAAGAAGCCACTGCCACGCCTCCGCCGCAGGTTCCCAGTACAACCGTTACCTGAGGAATCACGCCCGACGCTGCCGTCTGCTTCTGATAAATCTTACCAAAGGCATGTAAGGCGTCGGTAGCCTCCTGCAACCGTAACCCGGCACAATCTACCAGCCCTACAACCGGCGCACCTGTTTTTAAAGCCAGGTCATAAATACCTGTGATTTTGCGGGCGTGCATTTCCCCCATCGTACCATTCAGGGCGGCGGCATCCTGGCTGTATACATAGACAGGCGCTCCGTCTATCGTACCGTAGCCGGTGATAACCCCATCAGCCGGAACTTCCTTCTCACCTAGGTTAAAATCTGTGCTTCTTTTTGTAACAAGCGCACCGATTTCAACAAAACTGTTCTCATCGAGTAAGGAAGCTACCCTCTCTTTTGCTGAACGCTTTGCTGTACTACTCATTCTAAGCCCTCCATTTACTAAAGATTTTAGCTTCTTGTATGTATCAGGTTGGTTTGCAGAATAGATTCCTGCAAAACCAATTTTCTGCCGATTATAATTATAACGCATTTGAAGGGAGTTGGCAAGATAAATTCTTAACAAATTCTAAAAAAATCATTCTTCTTACTTCCAATCCGTACTTTCTTTCCCTCAAAAGCAAACCCATAGCTTCGGATATGGTCTTTTGCAATTCCTTTTGCGATAAGGGCAGTATAATATTGTTTCTCTTCTATTTGCTTTAACGCCGACACTACGGTTTCTTCCAATGTTTTTTCTTCTTCCGGATCGTGTACCTTAAACTCTATAATAATCGCGTCGTCTTGCTTTTGGCGCGGTTCTAACATAATGTCGTAACGACCAAACCCGCTCTCCCGGTTAGACGTAAGAACATAACGTCCAGACAGCTCCACCATTAAACCCAATACAAAACCATGATAAAATCGCTCTGGTTCCAATTTTTCCGACGGCTTATTTCCTGTATCAAAATAACTAAAAGAAGTAAGCGCTACTTCATTCATGTATTGATTCATTGCTTTTTGATCGTCTAACAGCAATGCTTTGATAAAATTGTTATAATCCCCCTCGACAGGGGCAAACCATTCTCTGACCATTCGCAGAAACATCCATTTTACCTCTCGGTTAGTCAAAGCTAATGTGTACTGCCATTCTCCCTCTTCCTCCAAAAACTCTGTCCTAACCACTTTCAGATAACCGCTCGCCAAAAGCAAGCTCCAAATCGCGGTTCTACTGTAAGTCAGTTGATGAAAGGCAATTTGTTCCTCTAATTCCGTAGTAATCGTCTGATCGGATAACAATAATTCAAACTCCTGCTTTACCTCTGCGTTTCCCTTCTGAATCAGTGTTCCTGCCAGATGGTTGCTGCTGGTATTTACCCAATAGCTTCCTACTTTCCTTTTGTCCAGATAATTGATAATCGACCACGGATTATAAATATCAGTTTGTGTTCCAAAAGTAAATCCATCGTACCAGCTTTTGACCTCCGTTTTTTTATCAGATAACCCATACTCTTCTAACGCACGAAACACCTCTTCTTCTGTAAAGCCAAACTTATCGGCATACTTATCTGAAGTAATCGTAACTACCTCCAAATGGTTTAAATCCGAAAAAATAGATTCTTTGCTGATTCGTGTCACTCCTGTTAAAAGCGCCCGTTCCAAAGAAGGATTTGTTTTCAAAGCAGCATGAAAAAAACGTTGAAGAACAGAAACAATCTCTTCCCAGTATCCGTTGATATAAGCCTCCTGCAACGGAGTATCGTATTCATCCAACAGTACAATCACTTTTTTACCATAATAACGGTAAAGATATTCCGTCAATTTTTTAAAGGCTTCTGCCAGGGAAACTTCTGGTACCCTCCGGCAAAATGCTTCAAATTCCTCCCGCTCAGCAGTAAGCAGACAGTCTCCTTCCAATAAAAACGCATGTTTCCGAAAAAGCTGTGTCAACATATCGCAGATATCATGATTTATGGTGTGATACTCGGCTCCCTTCATCCCGGCAAAACTTAAAAACAACACCGGATAGCTTCCCTGTAGCTTCCGATAAGCCTCTTCTTTCCAAATAGAAAGCCCCTCAAACAATTCTCCTCTGCCCGTATAACGAATAGAAAAAAAAGTTTCTACCATATTCATCGTTAAGGTTTTTCCAAACCGCCTGGGGCGGGTAATGAGTGTTACAATATCTGCATTTTCCCACCATTCTTTTAAGAACGCAGTTTTATCAATATAAAAATATCCTTCTGTTATAAAACGTTCAAACTCCTGACAGCCAATGCTTACCGTCCTAACCATACCCACACACTTCCTTCCGCCTTCTTTTTTCCATTTCAGCCTTGCCCTTATTCTACTATACTTATCCTATTTCTGCAACGCCTATCACAAAGAGCAGCCACAGAACAAATCGACTGTTCCATGGCTGCTCTAAAGAGTGTTTTTATGGCGTTTTTGTTTTTTGATTGTTAGTTCTTATTTCCGTGCGTTATACCGATCCAGTAAGCCCTGCTGAATATCAATACATTCCTGCAGACCGAACTGATACAAGCTGTCTACAAACTCGTCAAAGTTATCGGTTGTCATAGCACCCTGAATCCAGTTACAGGTATTTTCCTGTACCATCGTTTCGATAGAAGTATAAAGGCTGCTGTACTTGTTTGCTTCTTCGTCGGTCATAAACAGGTTCTTTGGCAGGCAAAGAGATATATCCTGCTCTGTCCATACTTTCTCGGTTTCTATGATTTCATCATAGTTGGAGTAAGTTCTCATAGCGGTTTCCCAGTTGTAAAGTCCAAGACCATTTCCTCTTGCCCAGAACTTCAGAGCGTCGGTCGGGCTGTAGTCCGGATTGTTTAAAATCTCATCGGTAAACTGATAAGAGCCGTCTTCTGCAACCGTAAAGCTCTCACCCTCTACGCCGTACATGTTCATCAGCATACCTTCTGTGGTATAGTTGAAATCCAGCCACATAGCAGCTAACTCCGGATTCTTACATCCTGTGGTAATACCGATCATCGAGTTTACGATACCATCTGCTACTTTAGAGGTATACGGCGTATCGCCCTGGTTCTTTACCGGATTCTTAACAGCCTGTAAATAGAAGTTCGGGTTATCCGTTACCAGACCCATGTTGATCATACCCTGGTTTGCCATAGAATAAAAGGTAGAAAATGCTCCGGCACGTCCGTTTACGATGTATTCGTTTGGTGCGCCGATACCAGCATTGTTGGTCATAAAGTTCGGATCAATCAGTCCTTCTTTGTACCACTGAGCCATTAAATCGATGTATTCTTTGTATTCCGGCTGAGCAGGACCATATTTTACTTCTCCGTTTACCTGATAGTAAGCAGGAAGAATGCCAAAAGCGGTCAGGAAGGCGCCATTGCCGACTGGTCCGGTCGTACCGATCATCAAAGGAGCGTCAGCGCCCTTTTGCTCTTTGAAGGCAACCAACGTATCATGCCAGTCGTCTAAAGTTTCCGGCATAGGCATATTCAGCTCGTCAAGCCAGTCCTTACGAATAACCATACCACACCACTCATTTTCTCCATGTGGTCCCTGATCGTTTGCGCTGTAGGACCAGATAGTCTTTAAACCGGTATCGGTCATAGACTCAATCCTGGACTCATCCTGCGCTTCCATCAGTCTTTTATAGTTTGGCATATAGTTTTCAATCAACGGAGTGGCATCAATTAACACGCCGTCTGCAATACCCTTTTCCATACCACCGGTATACTGTCTGGTCGGGGTAGCCAAAGCGAAGTAGATGATATCCGGAAAATTACCGGAAGCCAGCAAAAGTCCCATCTTCTCCTGTGCTTCTGCGGAAAGAACCGTCTGCCATTCAATATGGACATTTGTAACCTCTTCCATCTTCTGAACACCCTTAACATCGCCAGGACCGTCCAAAAAGTCATTCGCATAGAACGTCCATACGGAAAGGTTCTCTTTCTCTGCTGTTAGCGGAAGCGGAAGTTCGGTTAAGGCATTGCCTGTATCGGTATCTCCGCCTGTGCTGTTGTCTGCATCGTTGTTACCTGTGTTGTCCTGATTTTGCTGATTGTTGTTCTGGTTGCCTGTGTCATTCTTGTTCTTTTTTTCGCCGCACGCAGCGAACAGGCTGACAGCCATCACCAGACACAACAGGATTGCTACTAGCTTTTTTGCTTTCATTCGTCGCATCCTCCTCTTAATTTAATTTTTAAGGAAAACACTTGTGTGCTTTCTTTACATTGCCCATTCTAACATAGAATCTTTTCTTTGAAAACAGCCTATATTTCACTTTTTATAAAAAAATAGTACCAAATTTTATTTGAATTTTTATATAAACATTTAGCTAACGACTTTGGTAACGGTCGTATTGTTCCTGATACCAGCGGATAGCCTGTTCCAATCCATATTCACGCAGAAGCCGCTGAAAGCTGTCATAGGTCTCAAATCCCTCTCGCCCGGTAATATAAGCGACTGTTTTTTCTGTCACCAAAGCAGAAAGCGCATTTACAATCCGATAAGATGTATCGTCAGACGACCCTTCAAAGTCGATGGTATGAGGCAGACAACGGGAGTAATCCTGTTCCGACCAGATTTGCTTACTGGAAGCAACATGTTCGCGATGTAAGCTGAACTTTTCCAACACCTTCCAGTTATACCAGCCAATCCCGTTTCCTCTGGCATAACGCTTCAAAGCCTCCTCTGCTCCTTCCGGAGCTTCTAAAATAGCGTTTGTCAACGCATAACTGCCGTCAGAAAGCCGTTCAAAGCTTTCTCCCTCGATTCCATAAAAATTCAATTCCATCCCTTCTCTGGAATATTGGTAATCCAGCCATGTTGCGGCAAGCTCCGGCTTTTTGCAGGTAGCCGAAATTCCAATCAGACTATTGACAATACCGTCCTCTAATTTTTCACCATAAGGAATATCTCCTATTGTCTGTACCGGATTTTTTACTGCAGTCAGATACACCCCGTCAAAATAGTCTTCGGTATACGTCCAGGAAATTTCTCCTGCTCCGATCACTCCGTTGAGCAGTAGCTCGGCAGGCGCAGAAAGACCAAAACCATTCGTCATAAAATTAGCGTCGATCAGCCCTTCTTGGTACCAGTCTGCCATCAGTTCCAAATAATCCCGGTAGCCCGGCTCGGAGGGACCATATTTTACCGTATCTCCCTCTAAATAAAAGCCCGGCTGAATCCCAAATGCGGTCACAAACGCGCCTCCGGTAAACGTCCCGTTCTTTTTTAACAGCAACGGAGATTCCGCCCCACAGAAATCCCGAAAACAGGTAAGCACTGTATGCCAGTCGTCCAACGTTTCCGGCAGCGCCAGCTCTACTTTTTCCAGCCAATCGCCGCGTAAAAACAATCCCAGCCATTCTCCTTCTGCCGCCGGACCGTTGTCGTCCCCACTGATGGAATAAAGGAGCTGTTTTCCACTGTCCGTCTGAATTCCTTTGCGGATTTCTTCATTATTTTCCAACATTTCCCGGTAATGTGGCATATAGCCAGCGATTAGCTCTGTCGGATCTAAAAAAATCCCGTCTTCTATCGCCTGCTCCATTCCGCCCGGATACCCTCCGGTCAAAGATAAATAAACGATATCCGGAAGTTCTCCTTTTGCAAGCAGCAAAGAAAACTTTGTTGCTGCTTCGGCAGAATCTATGGATTGATACTGCACCTTAATTCCTGTCCGCCGTTCCATTTCTAACACTCCGGGCAATGTATTCAAATCGTTGCCGTTTCCGGTCATCGTCCAAACAGTCAGCGTCTCTTCTTCCAGGTGATCTTGCTCTTGTTCCTGTTTACCGGAGCAGGCGGCGCAAAACGGCAGACAACACAGCAATGCGGAAACAGCCAAAGCTGCAAGTAAAAACTTTTTTCTCTCTTTTTTCATATGCCCCGCCTTCCCTACTGTGTTTTGGTTTCCTGCTGCTTTTGGTTCTTCCATTTCATCGGTGTCGTTCCTTCAAACTGGTTAAACAGGTTCGTCAGTGGTCTGGTCGTATAAAAACCGACCAAATCCGCAGCTTCCTTTACCGTTTTTCCCTCTAAAAGCAGGAGTTTGGCCTGTTCAAGCCTCACCTGATTGATATAATCCAAAAGCCCGCAATTCCGGTAACGTTTGAACATCTGTGACAAATTGGAGAGCCCAAAGCCCAGCATATCTGCCAAAAATCCGACCGTCAGGTTTTTATCCGCATAGTGGCTGTCGATATAAGCGGCTACTTCCCGCATTTTTTCCTCTGGTTCGATATGGTCATCTTCCTCTCCGGCTTGTTTTGGCAGCGTCGCCTCCTCCGGCTCCTGGTAAAGCAATTCCAGAACCTTTGCCGCTTCTTTATACTGCTGCCGGTCAATCAGTTGTTGAAGCCTGCGAATCTGGCGGTAATGTTTCGCTCCTTCTTCGCTGTTATCCTGTCTAAATTCTTCATAGACAATCACAGGAAGCGGACTGCCAATCATATCCCGAAAGCGAATCAACTCCCGTACTTCCTGATAAGCCAAAACAGTCTCCTTTCCATTTTGGTGAAGGGCGCTGATATCTGCCACAATCGAATAGTGAAAATATTCTCTGGCATAGACGCAAACCCGTTCGGCAACCTCGCGAAGCTTAGAAAGCGCTTCTGCCCCTGACTCTTTTGGAACTCCAAACAAGCAAAGTAAGAATCCCTCACATTCCAGACAAAAGGAAGGATACTCTCCAGCGGTCAGTTCCTCGGTAATGTTCTTTAAGACAAAGAACGGAAGTTCCAGCCGATCTGCCAGGCTCTGCCCTGGCTTTCCTGTCTTTAGGTGCAGTCTGGCAGACGTCGTCCCTGCTTCTTCTGTCTCTTCCTGCTCCTCTGCTTCATAAGCCAACAGCAAAACATCGTCTTCTCCAAACAGATCATGAAGCAATTCATAAGCCTGGAATACCTCCTGCCTGCCAAAGCTTCTCTCCTGTAAAAACCGTGCCAGCAGCGTTTCTCTGGCATACTGTTCGCTTTTTCGGGTTAAACTTCTGTGTTCGCTGGCAATGCTGTTGCGCTCGCTAGCGATGCTTCTTTGCTCTGCGTAATCCTTGGAAAGCCGCTCTAAAGAAGCTTTGATCAGGCTGAACTCGTCTCTGTGTTCTTCACTGCCGTAAAATCGCTGCTCCATCTGCTTTGCCAGATCCGCCAGTTCTCGTACCGGAGAATAGCTTTTTCTAGCCATATACCACGCTATCGCTCCTCCTGCCAGCAGACAAATCAACACATAGATAAATAAGATATACTGCATTTGCTTAATCGGAGAAAGGTACTGGCTTTTTTCCACAAGGTTCATGACCCAAATTCCGCTGTCCGGTAGCTCCTGCTGTAAAAGAAAGTAGTCCCGATTCTTTCCTGCCAAAACCTGTTCTACCAGCTCCTCCGGCGGTTGTTGCCACTCTCCGGCAGAAAAATAACAGTCCTGCTTGGCGTCGTAAAGACAGGTCAGATATTCCCCGGACACTAACATTTCTCCTAATAAGCCCATATCATAACGAATCAGAATCACAACAGGAGCCTTTTTTTCCTGATAACGCCAGGAGGAATGAACATAGATTCCCTCATAGTCTTCCCCTATCCGGTTTAAGAAAAAATGGTTATAATTTTCCTCTTCCATCAGACGTTCAAACTGATCGTACTCCATGCCCAAAAAAGACTCTGCCACCGGCTCTACCCAGCTGTAACGGTAACATGCCGATTCCGAAAGCAAATATTCCTGTTCTGACATATTAATCGTAATGGAAGAAAACAGATGATTTGCTGTCTGATAATGCCGAATCATTCCGGTTATTTCCTGAATCAAGACTGCCTCACTATAACCAGCGCCTTCCGGCAGGTTCATCAATAACGCTACCTTTTCATCACAAAGCAGTGCCTCACTGATATTTCTGGCATCCTCTATGGCATTTTCTACCACGGTCTGCATATTCCGAAGATTCATTTCCTGGATCGCATCCACTTCCGACTGAACGGAAGCTTGTGAATACCCATACAGCATACAGCCAAATACAAACGGAACTATCAGTACGCAGATATAAGAAAGCAACCATTTTTTCATTTACTTCCGCTTCCTCTTGCCGCGGCTACCGCCCGTTTCCATCCGTCCCTTTTTTTCTCTACGGTTCCGGCAGAAAGCTTAGGCTCATAATAAGCCCTAGCGTCCCGTTCAAATACGCTTTCTTCATAAAGCCCTAAGGCGATTCCAGCCGCATACGCCGCCCCAATCCCGGACAGTTCTTCCATTTGCGGCACACGAACCGGAATTCCGGCAATATCGCTTTGGAACTGCATCAGATACTGATTGCCGGTCGGTCCTCCGTCTACCCGCAGCTCCTGCACCAAAATCCCACTGTCCTCCTCCATCACCTTTAAAATATCGGTGATCTGGTAGGCTATCGAATCCACAGCCGCCCGTACCAGTTCAGCCTTTCCGGTCATTCTCGTCATCCCGCAGATAACTCCTTCTGCCTGGCTGTCAAAATACGGCGCGCCTAATCCGGTAAAGGCAGGCACCAAATACGTATGATCCTCCGGATTCGCCTTTTTTGCCCATTCCTCGGATTCCTTTGAGCTGCCGATCAAACCGACCTCCTCTGCCAGCCATTTGATCGTCGCGCCTGTATAATTGATATTCCCCTCCAGCACATAGAACACCTTTCCGGAAAGACCATAGGCTAAGGAGGTTACAGCCCCATGTTCGCTGACAATCGGCTTTTCACCAATGTTCATCATAACAGAAGAACCGGTGCCATAGGTCGTCTTAATCATACCGACTTTATGACAACCCTGCCCGTAAAGCGCCCCATGCGAATCACCGAACACCCCGCGAATCGGGATAGGTTCCTGGAAAAAGCCCTCTAAGTCCGTACTGCCATAATCTCCGTTAGAATCCGTTACCGTAGCCAGACTTTCCATTGGAACCCCAAACAAACAGCACAATTCCTCATCCCAGGATAACGTATGAATATTAAATAACTGTGTTCTGGAAGCATTGGAATAATCGGTCTGGAACCGCTCGCCCTTCGTCAGCTTATACACCAGCCAGCTATCCATCGTCCCGGCGCAAAGCGTTTTTTCTAAGGACTCTTTGGCGTCCCCTGCCTGATTTTGTTCCTTTAGCCAATGAAATACCCAGGCAAGCTTGGCGGCTGAAAAATAAGGAGATAAATTCAAGCCAGTTGCTGCCTTTACCACAGCCGCATGCCCCTCCTGCTCCAGCCGCTCACAAAGCGCGGCGCCTCTGGCGCACTGCCAGACAACGGCATTGTAAACCGGCAGCCCGGTTTCCCGATTCCATACCATAGCCGTTTCCCGCTGGTTGCTGATCCCAAGCCCCGCGATCTCTTCTTTCGGCACACCGCTTTCCGTAACCACATCCTGCAATACCTGGATCGTATTGCGGTAAATCTCCATTGGATCATGCTCTACCCAGCCGATTTCATTGATAATCTGCCGATGCGGCAAATCTTTCCTTGCTACCAAGGCACCCGTTCGATCAAACAGCAGCGCCTTAGTGCCGGAAGTACTTTGATCCACCGCCAGTATATAGTTTTTTTCGCTCATATTTCCCTCTATTCCAAACCGCAAAACAACAAGATCAAAAGGGCTGTTTTGCTGCTTTGCGGCTTTTCTGTGATAAATTTGCCAAACGGTCTCCTATCTGGCTAGTCGTGTTGTTTCAGAAGGTGATTCGGCGGTTGGCGATTAGCGTACCAGCAGCTTATTGGCTTCTTTGACGAGGTTTTCTGCATTCAAACCATAATAATCAAATACTTCCTGAGACTTGCCCGCAATCGCCGGTTCATCCGGAAGTGCCAGACCAATCACCGGGCATGGCTCCTCTGCTCCTACAATCTGACTGACCATCGATCCCATGCCGCCAAGCAGAGAATGCTCCTCAATCGTGATGATATGACCGGTTTCTCTTGCTGCCCGTACAACCGCTTCCCGATCGATCGGCTTGACGCAATACATATCCAGCACACGGCAGGAAATGCCTTGTCCGCCTAACGTATCGGCAGCCTTGACCGCTGCTCCCACCATTTCACCGCAGGCGATGATCGTCAAATCGCTTCCCTCGCGGACGGTAACAGCCTTATTCATTTCAAACGGGCAATATCCTTCGCTGTAGACGTCCTCTACCGGATTCCGTCCTACCCGGATATAAGCCGGCTCATTGTCTGCCAAAAGAGCCGCCATCAGCTTTTCAGTCTGAAAACGGTCGCTTGGCAGATATACTCTCATTCCTGGTACGCTTGCCAGCGCTGCGATATCCTGAGCGGAATGATGCGTCATACCAAGCGCGCCGTAACTGATACCGCCGCTAATACCAATCAGTTTTACGTTCGTATGAGAATACGCCACGTCTACTTTTGCCTGCTCCATGCTTCTGGTCGATAAAAAGCACGCCGGAGAAGCGGCATAGGCTTTTTTCCCACATCTGGCCAAACCCGCCGCAGTCGAAACCAGACTTTGTTCCGCAATTCCTACTTCTATAAACTGCTTTGGATAAGCCTCTGCAAAAGCTGCCAAGGAAGCGGATCCTCTGGAGTCGCTGCACAGTACGACTACATCCTGATCGGTTTTCGCCGCCTCCATCAGACATTCACAAATCACCTGTCTATTCGGTATCTTATTCATGCCTTTTTCGCCTCCTCTTCCTTTTGCTTTAGTTCTTCCATTGCCTGCTTATACTGCTCGTCGTTCGGCACCTGGTGATGCCATGCCTTTTGTCCTTCCATAAAGGAAACGCCGCAGCCTTTGATGCTGTCTGAAATAATCACAGTTGGTTTTCCTTTATAAGCTTTTGCTTTTGTAAAGGCGTCATCCAGAGAATCGACATCATTTCCAACTGCATGAATCACATTCCAGCCAAAGGAACTCCAACGCTCGTCCTGACTGTCCTGCGTCATCACTTCTTCGGTCGTTCCGGAAATCTGTAAACGATTCCGGTCTACAACCGCGATCAGGTTGTCTAACTTATAATGACCGCCGCACATCGCGCCTTCCCAGACAGAACCTTCTGCCAACTCGCCGTCGCCCATCACGACATAGACGTGATAATCTCTGCCATCCATCTTTCCGGCTAATGCCATTCCCACCGCTACCGGAAGCCCATGACCTAAGGAACCGGAATTCATCTCAATTCCACCGATTTTATTATTCGGATGACCGATGTATTTGGAATTGTACGTAGAAACCGTCTTTAAATCCTCCTCCGGGAAAAATCCCTTGTCTGCTAACACACTGTAAAGAGCTTCTACCGAATGCCCTTTACTCATAATAAAATGATCTCTGTCCACCTCGCCGAAATTTTCCGGCGTAATGTTCATATGCTTGTTGTATAAAACGTTGAGGACATCAATGACACTGAAATCGCCGCCGATATGCCCTGCCTTCGCCCGGTAGACAATGTCTAAAATCGTCTGGCGGTACGCAAAAGACTTTGCCGCTAATTCTCCCATACTCTTATTCTCCTATTTTAAGTTCCGCCGAATTACTCCCAAGGTACTTCCACCTAGCAGGATTTCCAGCCGCCTAAAACTTGCGTCTGTAAATCCTGCTGTACCTTGTACGGAATTCGGCTGTTTAAGTTCCGCCGAGCCGAGTTTACTCGGCTTTATTCCCTCCCAAGGTACCTTCCCTTAGCAGGATTCGGCTGTTGTTTTATTCTCCATGCAGATATGCCTTTACCTGATCTTCAATCGGATCGTAGAGATCCGGAGTGATTCCCAGATACTTACAAGCCTCATACAATACCGGAACGACATCTTTATGAATACCGACGCAGTGATGGATGTATGGTCCTTCTACAATCTTTGCTTCCAGACGTTTCCAATTTTCTACCTCTACCCAGACATAGGTTCCTTTGGTGTATGGACCGTCTACCGCTTTGGCATTGCCAAGAAGCAGGGAATATTCGCCGTTGTCGCCGTCAAAGCGTACTAAGGAGATATCGCCGTGTTTGGCTTCTGCTTCTACGGCGCCTGGATGATCAAATGCCAGAGGATAACCGATAGTCGGTTTTTCTTTGGCAACAGAAAGTGGCCATGGTCCGCAGTGCTGTAACAACTCGCCATTGTCGTTGTCCGGATGGCGTACTGTCCAGTCTGCAAAGAAGGAGCGTGTCTCGCCCATCCCGGCAGCTTCCGTGATCAATGCGGTAATGGCTCCGTGGATATCGGTTTCACAGACCGTTGGAATTCCTTCTTCATTTAAGAAGGAGTTAGCGGCGCACGGCATGATACCAAGCTCATCCTGCAGAGCATTCCAGCACTGGATTGCAATGGCGTTGCAGCCGTATTTGCCCGCCAGATTTTTCATTGCTACTTTGATAGCCGCGACATTTTCCAGTTCCTCGTCCTTGATTTTGATGTTCATATTGGTACGTGCATAAAGAATGGTCTTTGCCACCTCGTCGCCCTCTTCTTTTGCCGCCTTGACTGCCTGTATCAGCTCGGTCATCGGAATCGGAGAAAGCTGGATATTGAACTTTTCTAACAGTTCGCCTTCGTTGCACATCGTAGACCAGAAGTCAAACGGGCGCGGCGCGATCTGTAAGATTCTCGTATGACGGAATACCTTGACCACGTTGCAGACAGCCAGGAAATCCCTGACACCGCGCTCAAATTCCGGATCGGTCAGATGGCAGTTCGTCACATAAGTAAACGGCACCTGGAAACGGCGCAGTACCTTTCCGGTAGCAAATAGACCGCACTGACTGTCACGCAGACGGACACCGTTCTCATCCGGACGCTCATCCCTAGGTCCCCAGAGCAGTACCGGGAGATTCAGCTTCTTTGCCAATCTTGCTACCTCATATTCTGTACCGAAGTTGCAATGCGGTACAAAAATACCGTCTACTTTTTCCCTCTGGAACTTCTCTGCGATCTTTTCCATATCGGTGTCGTTGTAAAGCAGACCTTCTTCGTTGATATCATAGATATCTACATAGTCAATGCCAAGCTCACTTAAACGATCACAGGTCTTTTTTGCAAATTCAATCGCCGCCGGCGCACTGAAAATGCTTCGTCTGGTTGGGGCAACCCCCAGTTTGATAGAAACCTTACTCATATTTTTACCTCCTATATTAAGTTCCGTCTCTTCATTTCAGGTCGGGCATCGCCCGGCTTCACCCCCTTTAGAGTGGTGCCTCCATTACGAGACTGACGAGACTGACAAAAATTTTTAAAATGCTGTCGGAACGAATTCTTTGCTGCCTTTTTTGACTGGAATCAGGCGGATAGCCATGTATTCCTTGCCTGGCAGTTCAATACGAAACATGCCCGAAAAGCGTCCTCTCTTTTCGATGGTCATTTCCCAAGTGTCGATCACTTCTACCTCAAATTCTTCGTCCTCCTGCTTGCGGAAAAGGCGGGAGGATGGGCGGGAGAAACCGTAATAATGAATTTCGTAGCCGTCCGGCATCATTTGATCCGGAACGCCTACTACCTCGTCGAAAGAGGATGGTCCTGCTTTTAAAAAGCCGCTGCCTGGCGTCTCTGACAGGATTTGATATAAGAAGCGGAATCGCTCCGGGCTTTCGCCGTGCAGCTTGCCGCCGTGCGACCACCATAAAATCTGATCCTCTCGGTTAAACGTCTCTCCGTGTCCGGCATAGCCTCCGCGCAGAGAGGCTTCCCAAAAGCGTCTGGTCAGTTCCTGACCGCTGATATTCCCCCAGCCCTGGTCGATGTTGCCTTCGTAGCAGATTTCATCCCAGACGATCGGCTTGCCGTAGCGTACCCGATAGTCGTCGGTGTATTCGACATGGCGGTAATAATCCTGACGCTGCATACTGCAGTGCGTAATCCATGGTTTCGTATAATCGTAAAAACCCATACAATTATGAATGGAACGTAAATGTTTGTACGGATCTTTTTCACAAAGAATCTGCGCGTAGCGTTCCCAGTCTGCAACCTTCTTTTGCGGCAGCAGGTCATATTCATTGGCAAGCGACCACCAGATATTGCGGTAAGCAGCAAAGCGCGCTACGACATATTTCCAGTAAAGGTCGTCCGCCTCCTTTGTCATATGGGAAAATCCCCAGCGATCGTACGGGTGCATCACAATCAGATCCGCTTCTATATTCCAATCGCGAAGCTGACGGATACGTTCGTCAAAGCGTCTGAAATGCTCCACGTTAAAACGCAGATAATGAAAGTTTTTTATCGGATACGTTTCACAGGGAGGAAAAATCCGCACATGCTCCAACTCGTCCTCTGCCAGCCCTTCCCGATTTCCTTCCTCATAAGGATAGGTGATCGGCTCGTCCAGGTTGTAGATATAATGCTTTGGAAATACACAGAAGCGGATTTTATTAAAGGCGCTGTTTTTTAACGTCTCCAACGTCTCTAACTGGCGCTCCTCCGGCTGCTGTACCCAGGCGTAGCAGGTCGTTCCGATAGAATAATACGGCGTCCCGTCCTCGTAGCCTAAATGATAGGTATTTCGTACCCGCATCGGACCGTGATTTCCGGCAGAGGCTGGTGTTACTTCAAACTCACCGGAGAGAGTTGCCTCTTCGGTACTGCTATCCGAAAAGCTTCCGCTGATTTGATACGTATAATGCCCCTCAAAGGATGGCATAAAGCGTACCCGGTACACACCTTCCCCATCGTAAAAGCCGTCTACCGTTATCGTTTCGTTCTGACCGGCAAATGTTCCGCTTATCGTATAATCAGCAAACGGATTGCCTTCGCTTTTTCCCTTTACCTCGACCTCAAATACATCCCATTTTTCTACTGTCCTCATAATCATCTCCCTTTTCTTTGTTCCTTATCAAGGTAGCTTTCGCACGCTTTCCCGTTCGATAAATTGCGTACATACCTGGATTTTGGTATTGATTACTTTTGCCTCTGCCAAATGCTCTAACAAACGTTTGACGGCAATCATTCCCATTTCCTGCTTAAATACCCGAATGGTTGTTAGCTTTGGGGACGACATTTCGCAAAACGGCATATCGTCAAATCCAATCAGAGAAACATCCTCCGGAACACGAATGCCTGCCTCCTGCAGCGCCTTTAGAGCCCCAATCGCAATGATATCATTATCTGCAAAATAAGCAGTCGGAAGCACCGTATGCAAATCCTCTGATTTCTTTTTCATTCCCTCCAGGTACTGCTTCATATCCTGGTAGGCAATGTCCGCCATAGGTCGAATCTCCACGTCATATTCCGAATGAAGCGGCTTCTTACGCTTCTGGTGTGCCCGCTCAAAGCCAAGCTGTCTGTAATAAAAGTTTGTAATCCGATCGGTTCCCTTTAAATATCCGACCCGTTCATGCCCTTTGTCAAACAAATATTCAACCGCCTGGCAGACAGAATCCGTATTGCTGATCAGGACTGAATCGTATTTCATATTGTCATACCAACTGTCAATGACAACCAAAGGCGCCTCGCAGTCGTCAAACTGCTTCATATCTTCTTCGCTTAACTCGGTAGCAAGAAGAATGACTCCTGTCGTTACTTCCCGTTTGAGCTGTTCGATTTCCTCGGCATCGGATAATGACAAGTTTGTTACTACCGTATCATAGCCGAACTCCCGCCCCGTCCGCTCCATTCCTGCCAGCAAATCCAGGAAAAACGGGGTATCGGTCACGACATCACCAGTCTTTTTACAGACGACTAATTTAATTTTATTGATTTTTTTCTCTGTTACATAACCCAGCCTTTTTGCTACGGTAAAAATCTGTTCTGCCGTATCCTTATTGACCCCTCGTTTTCCGTTTAGGGCGTTGGAAATCGTAGCAGCCGAAAAACCCGTCACATCGCTGATTTGTTTGATATTAACCTTCATTCAGTCCCTCACCTTCTTCCGCAATTCTGCACCAAACGCATGGCGGCTTATCCTATCTTATGCACCAAAAACAGCTTCGTAGTCCTTTTGAAACTTCTCAATCCCTTGGTCGGTCAGCGGGTGCTTTGTCATCTGCTCAATCACAGCATACGGCACGGTAGCGATATCTGCTCCAGCCAACGCACAGTCCATCACATGAATCGGATTCCGTACACTTGCCGCAATAATCTCCGTTTCAATGCCATGAATCTGGAAAATTTCCGCTACGGTACGTACCAAATCAATTCCAGGCATTGAGATGTCGTCCAATCTGCCTAAAAACGGAGAAACAAACGCTGCTCCTGCTCTGGCGGCTAAAAGAGCCTGGTTTGCAGAAAAAATCAACGTAACATTTACTTTAATTCCTTCGTTAGCCAATACCTTTGTCGCCTTTAAACCCTCGACTGTCATTGGGATTTTTACTACCATGTTCGGATGGATTTTCGCAATTTCCCGTCCCTCGGCGATCATCCCTTCTGCATCGGTGGTCGTAGCCTTTACCTCTCCGCTGATTGGACCGTCTACAATAGAAGCAATTTCTGCGATTACCTGGTTGAAATCGCGTCCCTCCTTGGCAATCAGAGATGGATTCGTGGTGACACCGCAAATCACACCCATATCGTTCGCCTTTTTGATATCCTCCACATTCGCCGTGTCAATAAAAAACTTCATAATGCTATCTCCCTTCCTCCTCTTTCTGCCTGGTATGGGATATGTACTGCTCTCCTTTAGCAGAAAACAGGATATAAATTTTTATATAAATATTTTACATCATTTTTATAAAAATTGCAATAGTTTTTTTGCTTTTTCATACAAAAAAGAGCAGATAAATCACTTCATCTGCCCCTCCTCTGCTCTTGCTATCTTTTATGAAAAAGAATTCCACTTTGTGGAGTTTTCGCACCGAACGCGGCTGCCGAACGGAAATATCTTCCATGCGCGCGAGTACGCATCCTACCCGGAGAACTTTCCCGTGATATAAATATCAAGCGTCGGGCGTCGGGAAATTCAACGCCAGCTTGGCATAGAAATCCTCCATCGTCAATCTGGTATTTAAGGTATGGTATACCCGAATGTCTTTTTCCAGCTCTCCATGTACATAGGTTAAATCCTCTCTAAAATACGGAGCTTTTTTCAACTCATAGTTGACGCTTTGCAGCTCTTCTAATAAAACCGTAACTACGCCTTCATCGCCTAACCCCCAGCTTTCGCCGTGCGGCCAGTCAAACGGCACATCCGCCATCCTGTCATTAAATTCTACCATCTGGGTAAATAAATAATTTCCGATTTTGCCATATGGTTTTACCCGAAGCTGCAGCTCTGCCAGAGAAACCGCCATCTGCTTATAGACATTCATCGGGATCTGCCAGATCTCTACCGGAGATTTAAAGACCACGTTCGCAGCATGAACATCCTGCCATAAATTAAACTCCTGCCCACCCTCCGGCCAGACACCGCCGCCGATCCAGACAGCAGTCAGACGGTCACAAATCTTCGGCTCCATTAAAATCGCGGCAGCCAGATCCGTTAAACAGCCTTGCAGCAGCACAAACAGTCGCCGATCGTCTTCCTTCATCGCTTCCTCAATAATCGCCTGCGCACCTTCGGACGGATTCGGAGTGGTTTCGTCTGCGAGCGGAAGCGTCGCTCCATGCAGTAACTTCCCTGCATATTCCTCCTGTACGCCCATCAGAGAAACGATTTTTTCCACCTCTTCAAAACTTGCCTGCATCGTATTTCCCGCTCCGTAAAGCCGGTTGTTTTTCTCAAAATGCCCGGCGATGATCGCCTTGATATCAAGCTTTGGCGTCATCAGAGCGTGCGCTACTGTAAACTGGTCGTCCGCCTCGTTTTTACAATCGGTGTGAATGATCACCCGATACTGCTTTTTGTAAGGTACTGTAAATTCATAGTGAAACATAGTGGTATCCTCCTTATAAATTAATAATAACGCAATCGTCTAAGCATCCGGCGTCGGGAAATTCAACGCCAATTTGGCATAAAAATCTTCCATCGTCAATCTGGTATTTAGAGTATGATATACTCGCATTTCCTTTTCCAGTTTTCCATGAACATAGGTTAAATCCTCCCTAAAATACGGAGCCTTTTTCAGATCATAGTTGACGCTTTGCAGTTCCTCTAACAAAACCGCCACTACACTTTCATCCGCTAAGCCCCAGCTCTCGCCGTGCGGCCAGTCAAACGGGATATCCGCCATCCTGTCGTTAAATTCTACCATCTGGGTAAATAAGTAATTCCCGATTTTTCCGTAAGGCTTTACCCGAAGCTGTAATTCCGCTAAAGAAACCGCCATTCGCTTAAATGTATCCAACGGAATCTGCCAGATTTCTACCGGAGATTTAAAGACCACATTCGCAGCATGGACGTCCTGCCATAAATTAAATTCCTGCCCGCCTTCCGGCCACATTCCACCACCGATCCAAACCGCAGTCAGACGGTCGCAGATCTTTGGCTCCATTAAAATCGCGGCAGCCAAATCCGTTAAGCAGCCCTGCAACAATATAAATAACCGCCGCTCATCGTCCTTCATCGCTTCTTCAATGATTGCCTGCGCACCCTCGGACGGATTCGGGGTCGTTTCGTCTGCAAGCGGAAACGTCGCCCCATGCAGCAACTTCCCTGCATATTCCTCCTGTACGCCCATCAGAGAAACGATTTTTTCCACTTCTTCAAAGCTTGCCTGCATCGTATTCCCTTCTCCGTAAAACCGGTTGTTTTTCTCAAAATGCCCGGCGATAATCGCCTTGATATCGAACTTTGGCGTCATCAGAGCGTGGGCTACCGTGAACTGATCATCCGCCTCGTTTTTACAGTCCGTATGGACGATCACCCGGTACTGCTTTTTGTAAGGTACGGTGAATTCATAGAGAAACATAGTGGTATCCTCCTTGTATAGTAAAGTTTATAGTACATTAGGTTATCTCTGTTTGTAAAAACGGTAAAGCTTCGTCCATTACTTCTAAAATTTTGTGTTGCAGCTTGAACGTTTGATATACTGGATTCAGTTTCTTTTTGGTATATTGCAAATAAGACTTTCTTGTTTTTTTTATCAGCAATGCAGTAAAAAATCTTTCCCAGCTCATATATTCCTGACTGTCAATATAGTCACTCGGATGATTCAATATTTCTTTTATTTCCTTATCTTCTACAACGCCTGACTGCAAAATTAACCATTCAAAAGATTCTGGTACATACAAGGTTAGCTGTTTGTGGTCTGACAATAAACGAAACATTTTTTCCATTTCCGCCCCAAAAGCAGCTCCATCTGCTATCATTACAATCGCACTGTCTTGATTTTCCTTCAATAATTTTGTTGCTTCTGAAAAAAGATTGGATTTTCCTTCTGCACTTTTACAACAAAAATTCCTTTGCTTTGCAACTGCTTCAAAAAATTGATATCCTGAATTAGAATCTTCCGTTAGTAAAATATTCGGATTCTTTTCAAGTTTATATTCATCTGCATGATACAAATGATAAAATTCCTGATAAGTTTGTTGTAACCGTCCATATTTGCCAGAACTCCGAATCCCATATATTTCTTCTATACTATAAGGTAAAGAAGGAATCCCTTCCCTTGTCACAATTACATAGTAGTTATCGGTATTCCCAATAAAAGATGCAAACTCATCTGTAAAAATAAATTCGTTTCCTTCGTCAATAAATACGATGCTATCTTGTATCCCATAAAGAGTAGCTTTCCAATTTCGTCCAAATAAAACAGCACATTCTTTATCTGCATGTAGCGCAATCCCACTAGAGGAGCCATTTTCATAATATTCCTGTATCATTTCAATCAAAGTCGTTTTGCCTGTTGCGCTGTTGCCTTGAAGAATGGTCAAATTTCGTTTGATCACAAATTCATAACGGATTCGTTTATTTTGAACAATAATCCGATGGCTTCCTCTCATCCACTCCACCTCCATGATTCTTTAAACATATAGCCCTGCAATGGGAACCAGCTCTTTTCTGCTGTGAACTATCTGCCCCGTATTTAAAATGCGTATTTCAAACGGTCCTGTTCCAAAATCCATTAAATGGCGGAGATTAATGGTTACTTCCTGCTGTTTTGCTATCTCTAAAATCCATTTTGCGCAATTATCTCCACAAGTAGAAGCATTGAAAATTGTTTGCGGTTCATTTTTAATTAAAATTAAAGTTTTCACTCCACCAGATAAAGCAGTAGGAGCAATTTTTCCCAATACAGGACTGTCAATTACCGCCTTCCCCAATACAACTGATTTATCTACATCTAAAATCATCTTTTTAGAAAAAGGATCGGTGATCCAACTATCTTCATATACGTTTTTAAAATATACAGCCGTATTAAAAATAGCCTCTGGCATTTTTCCATAAAAGATATTCAGCATAGTGGTATCCTCCTTTTCCTTTCATTATATAGAACGGAGGTAGATTATTCAAGCATGAAAAATTTATAATCATTTTTCACACACTCCCAGTCAGATTTTTCTATCAGGCGGCGCTCGATCGGTATCTGGCACGCTAACCCATCTAAATCCATCCGCGTGAGTGTGTATCCTGCCTGGATAGATTTCCTATCCTATAAAATTAAAAGGAGATTGCAAAGTAATTCTGCAGTCTCCTCTTTTATCCTCTATACATAAAACATCTGGTTATTTCTTTTTCATCACCCGGCGTATCCACTGATAGACATAAATCGCTGCCGGAATGACAAACGTCAACGTCAGGCTGGCTAAAAACAGACCGTTTGCGGATGGAGAGCTAACAATCGCTGCTACAAACGTGATGACATAAAGCGCCAAAAGCAAAAGAATCCCTGCCCACGCCAATATCCGCTGAAAACGCGTTCTCTTTTGCTGAGGTAACTTTTCTTGCTGAAGCAAGTTCTCTTGCTTTTCTTTCATATCACACTCTCCTAATTTCTTAAAAACTTTACGCCGTCCGTCCGCAGCACTGTTTGTACTTTTTACCGCTTCCGCAAGGACATGGATCGTTACGTCCAACCTTCTTTTCTTTTCGCACGGTTCCTGACTGCTTCTGCTCCCGGTATAGTTCCTTTCTTCGTTCCTCGCTCAAAAGGCTCTCCCACTGAGGCAGTTCATATAGCCAGTCTGCTTTCGCCGCTACCATATTATAATAAAGCTTTTCCTTGTCATATTCCAGAGAAACGTTGGTCTCTTCGTCCATTTCTTCGATCGGATTCGGCGCTTTCAGACTGTCGTTGATTCCGTCAAGAAAACCAACCATATAGTTGATATCCATCTGGTACCGTTCTGCCAGCTCCTTTACCGTACCAGTCACGATGGTGTCCGGAGCAGACAACAGTTCCTCATAAACCACCTTTTCCTGATTAAAATAATCCGCCCAGAACAAATCCATTGCTCTCTGGCTTCTCTCCTGTGAATATGCAAACTCTCTCCAGTTTTCGAGTAAACTCATATAATGTTCCCTTTTCCTTTCTTTTTATCTCTTCCCTTTGGTTCGCTTCCATTATTCTACTCGCGTTTCTCTCCTATTGCTGCTTCCGTTCTATCTGGATACTAGAAGCGACGGCGTAAATTATCGTAAGCACAATAAAGAAAATTCCTACCCACAGCAGCCAGCCGCTGTCCAAAAGACCCTCTACTGCATTTAGAGCAAATACAATACTGATTAGTAAAAAGACGACTGCCGTCTGCCTATAATGCGGGCTTTTATCCATCTGGCTACGTTCCTTTTTAGAAGCATACAAATACGCATTATTGAACAAAAATCCTTTTTCCTGAAAAGAACGGATACTAAGGATAAATGCTCCAATCGCAATCAAAAACAAAATCCCGGCTGCAACCATTTCTTTCATAAGTACCTCTCCAATCTATAAATTTCCCCAATCCTATTCAAACTGGCACCGGAAGCAAGGAAGGTGTTTCCTCTCCCGGCGCCTTCCTTTCCTGCCTAGAACAGACCGGTAATCACACCGTCTTCTGTCACATCAATCCCATACGCCGCCGGCGTCTTTCCAAGTCCCGGCATCGTCATAATCGTTCCCGTAATCGCTACGACAAAACCTGCGCCTGCCGAAACATAAACCTCCCGGACATGGACGGTAAAACCGGTCGGACGTCCCAGTTTTTTCTGGTCATCGGAAAGCGAATACTGGTTTTTCGCCATACAAACCGGTACATGCTGAAAGCCCAGATCTTCGATCCTTGCCAGAGCCCTGCTGGCAGCCGGATCGTAAGTCACACCGTCCGCTCCATAAATTTCTTTGGCGATTTTTTCAATCTTTTCCTTTAAGGAAAGCGAATCCTCATACAGCACATGGAAATGCGATTCTTTTGTTTCCAACGTCTGCAGCACTTTTTCTGCCAGATCAATGCCGCCTTCTCCGCCCTTTTCCCAAACCTCGGATAAGGCGAATTCACAGCCGCGCTTTTCACAAAATTCTTTGACATATGCCAGCTCTGCATCGGAGTCCGTCACAAAGCGGTTTAAAGTAACAACAATCGGCACATCATAACGCTGCAGGTTTTCAATATGCTTTTCCAGGTTGACGATTCCCTTTTCCAATGCTGTCAGGTTTTCTGCTGCCAGATCTTTTTTTGCTATTCCACCGTTGTATTTCAGCGCGCGCACGGTAGCTACCAGTACGATTGCATCCGGTTTTAGCCCTGCCATCCGGCACTTGATATCCAAAAACTTCTCAGCTCCAAGATCGGCACCAAAGCCTGCCTCCGTCACGACATAATCTGCCAGTTTTAGGGCTGTTTTCGTAGCGCGGACGGAATTACAGCCATGTGCAATGTTGGCAAACGGTCCGCCGTGTACAATCGCCGGAGTATGCTCTAACGTCTGAATCAGATTCGGCTTTAAGGCATCCTTTAACAGCGCTGCCATCGAACCTACTGCATGAAGCTGTTCGGCAGTTACCGGCTCTCCTGCATAGTTATAAGCAACGATAATCCGTCCCAGACGCTTTTTCAAATCTTCCATATCATCTGCCAGACAAAGAATCGCCATAATCTCCGAAGCCACCGTAATCACGAAATGATCCTCTCTTACTACGCCGTCTGACTTTTTCCCCAAACCGACAATAATATTTCTTAACGCACGGTCGTTCATATCCAGGCAACGCTTCCAAACGATTTGGTTCGGATCGATCGCAAGCTCGTTTCCCTGATGGATATGGTTGTCTAAAAGCGCTGCCAAAAGATTGTTTGCTGAAGTAATCGCATGAAAATCCCCGGTAAAATGAAGGTTCAGATCCTCCATTGGCACTACCTGGGCATAACCGCCTCCCGCTGCCCCGCCTTTAATACCAAAGCATGGTCCCAAGGATGGCTCCCGCAATGCAATCACGGCTTTCTTGTGCAGCTTTCCAAAAGCTTCTCCCAGTCCTACGCTCGTCGTCGTCTTTCCTTCTCCTGCCGGAGTTGGATTGATGGCTGTCACCAAAATCAGCTTCCCATCCGGACGATCCTTGACACGATCCCAAAGTTCGTCGGACAGTTTGGCTTTGTACTTTCCATAGTACTCTAGCTCCTCCTCCCGGATATCCAACTGTGCCGCTACCTCCCGGATATGCGCCATCTGCGTTTCCTGTGCAATCTGAATGTCTGTTTTCATCTGAGCATCCTCCTTCATTTGATCCGTAACCTTTCGTTTCCCAGGTGGTTTGATCTCACCTGCTTTGTGCTTTATTTCCTTCCGTTTGGCAAAAAACCAAACGTCCTGAAACCTAATTTTGCTCCAAGTAGTTTTCAAATTCCTCTAAGGACATCAAAACCTTTCTTGGCTTCGTTCCCTCCTCCGGTCCTACTACCCCTGCCTCAGAGAGCTGATCCATAATCCGCGCCGCCCGGTTAAAGCCGATTTTATAGACGCGCTGTAACATTCCAATCGACGCCTTATCCTTTTCGATAATAAATTTCCCAGCCTCCGCAAAGTATTCATCCTGTCCATTCCCATTTCCATACGCGGCGTCACCGCCTGTATTGCCTGGCGACGGCTGAGCATTGTCCACTCGTTTGATAATCTCGGCATTATAGCTTGCGCCGTTATGCTGTTCCCGCAGATAATCCACCACCGCCGTTACTTC
This sequence comes from uncultured Lachnospiraceae bacterium, assembly GCA_910585655.1. GTDB lineage: Bacteria > Bacillota > Clostridia > Lachnospirales > Lachnospiraceae > MGBC131033. The sequence continues at coordinate 41,342 of CAJUFW010000001.1, read as the reverse complement.
CTGATCCGTTACAAAGGCACCCTGCACCCGCACCGGCTTTGGATATCCCGTCGGAAAAAAGAGCATGTCTCCCTTTCCTAACAGCTTTTCTGCTCCGGCTCCGTCAAGAATCGTCCGGGAATCAATCGCGGAAGAAACCGCAAAGGCAATCCTGGATGGGATATTCGCTTTGATCAGACCGGTAATGACATTGACCGAAGGACGCTGTGTGGCAATCACCAGATGAATCCCCGCCGCTCTCGCTAACTGCGCCAGACGGCAAATCGCATCCTCGACCTCTCCCGGCGCTACCATCATCAGATCCGCCAGCTCGTCCACAATAATCACGATTTGCGGCATTTTCACATACCGAGGGTCCTCTTTATACTGAGCGGCAGAGGCAATCTTTTCATTGTAACCTTTTACATCCCGAACACCGACGTCGGCAAATCTCTGATATCGATCCATCATTTCCATGACCGCCCAGTTTAAGGCACCGCTCGCTTTTTTCGGATCGGTGACAACCGGAATCAACAGATGCGGTATTCCGTTATAGACACTTAATTCTACCACCTTCGGATCGATCATAATCAGTTTGACATCATTCGGATCGGCCTTGTACAATACACTCATAATCAGGGTATTGATACAGACGGATTTTCCGGAACCGGTTGCTCCGGCAATCAGCAAATGGGGCATCTTCGCAATATCCGTCACGACGGTCTGTCCACCGATATCCTTTCCGACCGCAAACGCCACGCTTGATTTATGCTCTTTAAAAGCGTCGGTTTCCAATAGCTCTCTTAAAAATACCGTTGCATTTTCCTTGTTCGGCACCTCAATCCCTACTGCAGCTTTCCCTGGAATCGGTGCCTCGATCCGGATATCTGCTGCTGCCAAGTTCAGCTTGATATCGTCGGTCAGTCCCGTAATCCGGCTGACCTTAACACCTCTCTCCGGTTGCAGCTCATAACGCGTCACCGCCGGACCGCAGCTTACGTTAGTTACAGTTACCCGCACTCCAAAGCTATCTAACGTTTTTTGCAGCGTCATCGCCGTTTCCTGCAACTCCTCATTGCTCGCACCCCTTTGATCGTTCGGCGGCTCATTGAGCAGCTTTACCGACGGAAAGCGATACGGCTCCGGACTTGGCTGGATTGCTGGAATAGAAAGCGTTGATGCCGGCTCCGCCTTTTGTACCGGCTCGTTTTGTATGGAACTATGATTTTCTACCGGAGGAGTTTTGGCATAGGAATCCAGCGGCTGATTCCCCTCGATCGACTTTGCCTTTAAGATCCGTTCCTTTTCCTCCTCTAAAGCTCGCTCGGAGGAAGAAACTTCCGAAAGAACAGGCTCTTCCTTTGGTAATGCCGCTTCCCCTGCTATCACTCCCGATGAAACCGGATCGGCTGCCGCTGCCTCTGGTAACATCGCCTCTAACGGAAGTTGTTCTGATGGACGTTGTGCTGTCGGAACAACGTTCGGCGAAGCAACCTCTGGCAAAATGGCTTCTGACGAAATGGCTTCCAACGAAATAACTTCCGGCGGAGCAGCTTCTAACGAAATAGCTTCCGACGGAACTACTTCCGGTGGAACAACCTCTGACAGACCAGACTCTGGCGGAATAATTTCTAACGGAGCAACTTCTCGCGAAACGGACTTTGATGGAACCGATTCGGTTAAAAGAGCATCTGATAAATCAAGTTTTGCCGAAACGGGTTCTGACAAAACCGGCTCTGGTTCGCTGCCGCTCTCCGGCTGCGGATGCTCTGCCGGCTTTTGCAGTGTTGATTCTGCAAAAACAGGCGTATGTTCCGCAAAGGCAGATATCGGCTCCAATTCTTCTTTCCCGGAAGGAGCCGGAGCTGCTTCCAATATATCAAGGTTCTTATCTAACATATCCCAGGAAAGTAAGCCTTCCTCTATAGGCGGCTTGACATCTTTTTCCTTTGTAGAGGAAACCGGAAGAACCGACACAGTATGAGATTCTATAGGCTCTGGTCGTTCCTTTTTTCTTTTTAAGCTCTGCAATAAGGAGCTTCCTGCCTCTTTTGGAGTATTCGGCTTGGCAGCTTTCGGCAGGTTTTCCGGCTTCTCCGGTTGTCTTTGAGGCGGCTGCATCTCTTCTGATTCCTGCTCTGAATGCGGCTGCTTTTCCGTTTGGACACCAAATTTTTTCTTAATCTCTTCCTCATAATAAGGAGAAACCCCTACTACTTCCGTTTCCCCACCTCGCTGAATCACCAGGTTTTGCAGCTTTAGCTCTCGCATCTCTACCGAATCGGTATTTTTTTCCTCCTCAGCAGGGAACGTGTAGCTGCTTACCTTCCGTCTCTTTCGCTTTTGTTCCTCCAAAGAATATACGTTTCTTTCATAAGCCATCCCGTGTTCTTTACCGGACAAGTCTTCTAACTCCTCCGGTACCTCCTCTATTGCCAGCGCGCTTTCCTCCAGCCATACTTCCCGTTCCTTTCGCTCCTGACGCAGCCTCCGACGCTCCTGATATTTGTTTCCGACGAAGGCAAACAGAAACTTTTCTGTAATAAACATCAAAAGCACCAAGATTGCACCAATCAGTACAATATAGGTTCCCACTACGTCAATCACCGAGCAAAGAAGCTTCGCTAATCCCCCGCCTAGAAAGCCTCCTCCGTCTCTTCCGTTGGCGCTCATAAAATATAAGTCCTTTATTTTTAACTCGGCTGAGCTGCCATATGTGACCATTTGCAGCAAAGCAGCTAAAATAAAATAGAGCAAAACCATACAAATCAGCTTCTGGACGATACTGCGGTTTTTCCGATTCGACAGATAAAACGCCGTTCCAAAAAAGAGCAGCACCGGAAAAATATAAGCCAAAAAACCCATCAGACCAAACGCCGCCTGATTGATAAACTCCCCCGCCGGACCGCACAGATGGAAATTACTCAGCAATAACAGCACGGAAAGCACCAGTACCAGCATCAGGATAATTTCCTCCTGATAGCGATACCAAATGCTTTCTGTCTGCTCCATCTCGTCTTGTTCTAATTCTGCGGATTTTCTGGCTGTATTCCTTCTCGTAACCTTTTTATCAGCCGGGACGGGTTTTCTTCCAGCCGAACTTTTCCTGCTCCCAGTTCCGGAACTCTGTCCCTTTCTGCTGGTATTTTGACTACCTGCCATCGTTATCCTCCCTCTGCTCCCATTCCTCATTGATCCCACTTGGTTCGTCTGCCTTTATAGAAAATTCCACATTACTGCAGTCAGTCCCACTACAAAACAATAATAGGCAAAATACCGGAATTTCTTCTGTCTTACAACAACCAGCATCGTTTTAATGCAAATATAACCGACTACTGCCGAGACCAAGGTTCCTGCCGCATAGTACCAAAGCTCTGAAGCAGCGATTGTCTCACTGCCAAAATCTTTTAATTCTAATACCAACGCCCCTAAGATAGCGGGAATCGACATAATAAAAGAATACCTTACTGCAAAGCTTTTGTCAAATCCGCATAGTAAACAGGCAGTAATCGTACTGCCCGAACGGGAAAGCCCTGGCATCGTAGCAATCCCCTGCGCCGTCCCTACGATCAAAGCCTGCGTATAGGTAGCGTTTTTCTCCTTTATTCTGCCCGCATTCTTTGGACGATAGTTTTCTGCCACTAACAGTAAAATCGCCGTCAAAATCAAGAAAATCCCCGGCACAATCAAAGTAGCCGAAGCCCGTTCAATCACGTCTTGCAGCGCCAGCCCTAAGATCCCGGTCGGTATGGTCGATACGATAATGAGCATCACAAACCGGCGGTACGGCGTATTTAAAATAGGCTTCCATTCCCGTTTTCCCCCTTCCGGGCGCGAAACCACATTGGCAGCCATCCGCCCAACATTGGCAAAAAAGCCCCCGATAATGCCAAAACCTTCTACAATCAGTTTGCGGATATCGCTCCAAAAGGCAATAAACACCGCAATTAACGTCCCTAGATGCAGCAACACGTCAAACAGCAGCCCGCCGTTTTCCAAATCAATATTTAAAATATGCTTGAAAATCGCCAAATGCCCGGAACTGCTGATCGGCAAGAATTCTGCCAACCCCTGTATCACTCCCATAATGATTGCTTTCCATATTGTCATAAAACTTCTTCCTTCCCGTTTTTTCCATTCTTATTCACTGCTTCCCACCCTCATGCAGAAAACAAAACGGAAGATAAATTTTCCCGCTTTTTTATTATAACGAATCTCCTTCCTTCATGCAAGGGTAAAATCATTTTCCATCAAAGAAAAACAGTCGGAAGAAACGATTGTTTCTCCCGACTGTTTTTTATAGCCCTTACCCAGATAGCGTTACTTATAATATCCGCATATATCCTCTTTCCTATCGCGCCAGATAGCGTTCTAGCGCCGCCTGCTTATAAGAAATACATTCTTCAATTCCATAATCGTACAAACTTTGTACAAACGTATCATACTGTTCCATCGGCAGCGCTCCGGTAATAAATTTGATCGTATGTTCCTGTACCAGCGTCTGAATCGCTGTATAAAGCTTATTGTAAGCCACCAATTCTCCCTCGGTATTGGTCATACACGGAGGCAGCAGCAAATCATAAGAAGACTGGTTCCACATATCATACGCCTCGATCATCCGCTCTCCTTCATACATCGGAATAAAAGCACCCCAGTTGTACAATCCGAAATCCGAGGTACTAAGCGTATAGGTATAGACTGCATCGGAAATCGTCGGGTATTCCCCGTTTGACACCGCTTCTTTTAGCGAGTCCGAAAACGAATAAGTACCGTCCTCGTTTTCCACATAGCTTTCTCCCTCAATCCCATAAGAATCTAACATCATACATTCTTTGGTATACCAATAATCCAGATAGCGGCACGCCAGCTCCACATCTTGACAAGCCGTAGTAATACATACCGTCTCCTTGGTCAGCTCGCTCATCGCATACCCAATCTGTGGAGTATCGCCTTCTTTTAACACCGGAGTAGTGGTCGCTGCCAAAAAGAAATCTTCATCGTCCGTATAACCCTGGCGTTTATAAACATCTGCCGTCATTCCCCAGACATTGGTCGTCGCGCCGGCTCTGCCTGTTCCGATGTATTCCGGATTCGCCATCGCGGTCACATTGTTGCTGATAAAGTTCGGATCAATTAACCCTTCCGCATACCAGTCCCGGAATAACTGTACCCATTGCCGATAGCCGTCCTCTAACGGACCATATTTGACGGTTCCGTTGTCGTTATAAAATTCTCCCAACACTCCATAGGCAGAAAGGAAATTGTGACAGAAATCATACCCGTTTGTCGCGCCGATCATCAACGGCGCTTCGCAATGATAAGTGTCCCGGAATGCGACCAACATTTCATGCCAATCGTCAATCGTTACCGGCAGCTCCATATTCAATTCATCCAGCCAGTCCTTACGAACGCACATCCCGTCCCATACACTTTCTCCGCAAATTTCTCCATTGTTAGAGGCAATCGTATAAACGCCTACCATACGTCCGTCGTCCGATACCGTATCCCTCATCAGCTTTTCATTGGAAGTGCGAAGCGCCTGGTAAGTCGGCATATAGACTGGAATATATTCGCTTAAATCCACTACCACCCCATCTGCGCAGGCTTGTTCCAGACCGCCGGTATAGTATTCTCCACCCCCTCTTAAAATATCCGGATAATCACCGGAGGCAACCATCAGACCGAATTTTTCCGACGCTTCCTGAGAAATCACATACACCCAGTTGATATGTACATTTGTTTTTTCCTCAATCACCTGAATGGCTTTTAAATCATTCGGATCCTGGATATAGCTGTTCGACCAGACCAGCCAAATCGAAAGCTCCTTCTTTTCCGGAAGCGGTCAGCTCCAGGTCTCGATCTGCTCCTCTGTTTGCCCGTCGTTGTCTATTTTTCCCGCTTCTGGATTTTCCTGATTTCCTTCTGTCTTACTGTTATTTTCCTGTGTCGTATCTTTTTTTCCCTTATTGCAGCCAGATAGGGCGGACAAGCTTAATACAAGCGCTAAACAAAGGGCAAGCGCTCTCTGGTAACATTTACTCTGCTTTTTCATAACAATCTCCTTTCTCTTTTTGTAGCACCGCTTTACCGTTTTGTTTAATATATTGCTGCGGAGTACAACAATAGATCCGCTTACACCAGTCAATTAAAAGCTTCACTGACGAAAAACCAGCTTCCAAGGCACACTCCGTTTCCGAACGGTTTCCGGCAGCCAGATGGCTCAATGCTGACTGAAGACGTAGTTGGGAAACAAACTGGTGATACGACATACCTGTTCCTTTTTTAAAATAACGACAGAAATAATTTTCCTGCAAATGAAAATGAGCTGCCACCTCTTTTAAGGAAAGCTCCTCTGTATAATGTTGTCTGGTATAGGCTACCACCTGCTTGCACACGGAATCCTTCGCCTTATCGCTTCTGTTTTCTACATAACATTTGGAAAAAAGCTGATAAACAATCGAAATCAATTCCTTTCGGATCAGCAGATTTAAAAAAGGCTGTGGATGCTTGATATACGTATCGATTTGCCACATATAAGTAGCAATAATCTCCCGTACCGAAGAATGTTCGGGGATAGTAAAATATGGTCTTGAAACCTCCGGCACCAGCTCCTCCAGAAAAGTATCCGGAAGCAGCATGACCAACGCTTGGATTTCTTCCGTATCCGAAACATTCCTAGTCAAATGGATCGCGCCACTGTTGATAAAGAGGAACTCCCCTTCTCTAGCCTCTTGAAGCTTCCCCTCTACCATGTACTGGATCCCGCCTTTTTGTACCAATGTCATTTCCAGAGCATTGTGCCAGTGCAGCGTCACATCATGCTCTCTCCCATGTACTACTGCGGGAGCAATCACACAATGCTCTATACCAATCGGGTTTTCCGTTGTCACGATTTCATAATGAATCTCCTGCATCGTTGTTGTTTCCCTCTTCTCTGCCTTAATTTCCAGACTTCACTCTCTTCACTTTACCGCCTGTTCCACTTTTTCTCTCTTCTAATGCTCCTTCTGCTCTCTCTTTTCTGTTACTTCCGTACATTCCCGCTGTTTAGCCCCTGCCATTTGGCTTCTAACGGAAGCCATTCTAAAAATTCCTTTATATAACGGTCCCAAAAATCCCACTCGTGACCCCCTTCATCCTCCCGGTAGGTAAACGAAACCTGTTGTTCCTCTAAAAACTGTTTGAATTCCTGATTTCTTTTATATAAAGAGTCCGACGTCCCGATAGCTATAAATATCTGCGGAATTTCCTTTTTCTCCTCCTGTAACTTCCGCAGCAGAGCATAATAATCCCGATCACTTCCTCGCAAGGCTTCTTTCGGACCAAAGACACGTTCCCAAAATGGTCTCTTCCAACCTACCCGTCTGATAAAATCCGTTTCCTCTAAGATATCCTCTAAAATAACTCCGGCAGAAAACAGCCCAATCGCCCCAAACGTATCCGCATATTTCAGACCGTTTACCAAAGCTCCATAACCACCCATTGACAGCCCGGCAATAAAGGTATCTTCTCGTTTTTCGGAAAGAGGAAAAAGCTGCCTGGTAAACTCCACCAGTTCCTTTCCTACAAACTGCCCATAATACTCCTGGGTATCCTCCTGATCCAGATAAAAATGATTCTCTCCGGCAGGCATAATGACCGCCAGGTTCCGCTCCTCTGCCCAACGCTGGATTCGTGTCCCACTAATATAATCGGTATCGTTTCCATATCCTCCGTGCAGCAAGTACAAGGTTTTGAATGTCTTTTTCTCTTTCTCTGCTTCTGTTCCTTTCCTATCCAAAGGAATCTTATCCAGTGGAAGGATTGCCCGGAAAGAAACGGTCCGCAGCAACGCTTTAGAAATAAAATTAACCTCAATTAATGCCATTTTGTTCCTCCTATTTTTCTTTTTTCTCTTTTTTTACTGCTACTCATAATTCAAACCAGAAAAAGAATTCTTTTCTCGTTTCATTATAACAGGAACATAAGTATTTTTCTTTCTGATAATTAACTTTATATAGACAAAAATTATCTTTTTTCTATTTTTCTTTTTTCTGGGAAAGGGAAATTTTACCCAAAAATCCTGCTGGTATCTTTAAAATAAAACGACCCCGGAAAGAATCGACACTTGTTTTGCCATCCCTTCCGGGGTATTACTGCCAGCACAGAATCTGGCTATTATCCTATCATGTTTCTATCGTCCGCTTTGTTTTATCTGCTCTGTAATCCACGGCAGTTTTTTCTGAAACGCCGTAAAAGACTTCATCCTCCATTCCCAGTTCGGGGAACCGAGCGTACCAGGGGTGTTTACACGGGCAGAGTCATCGAGCCCAAGGAAATCCCACATCGGTACGACTACGATATTGGCGATGCTGGCTAAGCTCATCTGGATAAAACGATCGCTTACTTTTCCTTCCTCTAACCCGGCTTCCCGTAGCTGCTGCAAGGTAGCCCGACGGAATTTCGGCTTTTGAGAACGATACCATCCCATCACGGTCTGGTTATCGTGTGTCCCGGTATACAGGATCATATTTTCCCGATCCGGGAAGTCATTGTTTGTCTCCAGCGGATCAAAGGTAAACTGCAGCACTTTCATTCCCATAAAATTGTAATGATCCCGCAGCTTGTGTACCTTCGGGCGCAAATCTCCCAAATCCTCCACAATAATATGGATATCCGGATACTGTTCAAACAGCGTATCAAAAAATTCATAGCCCGGAGCCAACATCCATTTTCCCTCTATCGCGGTCGGACAAGAGGATGGAATCCGCCAGTACGTATCAAACGCCCGGAAATGATCGATCCGGATGATATCAAACAGCTTCGCCGTATAAGCCAGACGGCTGATCCAGAACTCGAATCCGGTTTCTTTTAAATGCTTCCAGTTATAAATCGGATTCCCCCAGCGCTGCCCGGTTTCACTAAAATAATCCGGCGGTACTCCGGCAATCCACTTAGGATTCCCCGCCTTGTCCAGTAAAAAGCAATCCTGATTCGCCCAGACATCCAGGGAATCAATCCCGACATAAAACGGGATATCTCCCATGATCTGCACGCCTTTCTGATTGGCATAGGCTTTTAACGTCATCCACTGATGATAAAATTCATACTGGACAAACATTTCGTACTGAACGCTTTCTTCAAAGCCTGCCTCCTCCAAATCAAACGGCTTTTTCCAGTATTCCTTTTGCTTTTTCGGCCATTCCAGCCAGCTTCTTAGCTCGTTTGCTTTTTTAAAGGTCAGATAAATCGCATAGGAACGCACCCACTCCTGTTTGACAAAGGCTTCGTATTCCTCGTTTGGTCGAAACTTCCGATACGCTTTTTTTAGCCAATCCGACTTAAACTCCCGTACGGCTTGATAATCTACACTTGTAGAAAACTTTTCAAAAGAAGGTGTTTTCCCAAGTAAGCCCTCCTGCCAAAGTCTGTCCAGGCTGATATAAAGCTCATCTCCCGCAAAGGAAGAATACGGCTGGTACGGGGAATTTCCATACCCCAGCGGGCCAAGCGGAAGAATCTGCCAGATCTTTAATCCTGCCTGCGCGATCTGATCGACAAATTCATAGCTGCTACTTCCAAAATCCCCGATACCGTGTCTTCCCGGAAGAGCGGAAACCGGCATTAAAATTCCTGCTTCTTTTCCCATCTGATCCTCTCCTCTCCGGCAGCGCTTCTGCCGCCGTATCTCTAGGATTTATTTTCTTATGACAGTTTCCAGATATCCCGGTTGTATTCGGCAATCGTCCGATCCGAAGAGAAATACCCTGACTGACTGATGTTGATTAACATCTTCTTTGCCCATTCCTTCCGATCCTCGTAATCCTCTAACGCCCATTCCTTGGTAATGATATAATCCTTTAGATCTAGGAGCGCCATAAACCAGTCCTTCCCGACGATCTCGTTATAAAGCCTGGTCAGGTTTTCCTTATCCCCTATCGCCGTCAGTTCCGGTCCGACGATAAAATCCACTAAGTTCTGCAGACGGATATCCTGTGCCAGTACCTTGGTCGGATGATAGTCCTCCCGCTTGTAATGCTCAATTACGGTATCGCTTGACTCTCCGAACAGATACATATTTTCCCGTCCGACCAAATCAAAAATCTCTACATTGGCGCCGTCCATGGTACCAAGCGTTACCGCTCCGTTTAGCATAAATTTCATATTGCCGGTACCGCTTGCTTCCTTGGAAGCGAGAGAAATCTGCTCGGAAATATCACACGCCGGAATCAGTTTTTCCGCTAAGGAAACGTTATAATTTTCCACCATAACAACCTTTAAATACGGGCTTACTTCCGGATCCTTTTCACAAAGCTCCTGCAGACACAAAATCAAATGGATGATATCTTTTGCAATGATATAAGCCGGAGCTGCCTTTGCGCCGAACAGCATTGTCAACGGCATAGACGGCTTTCTTCCTTTTTTGATTTCCAAATATTTATAAATCAGATAAAGAGCGTTCATCTGCTGGCGTTTGTACTCATGCAGACGCTTGATTTGAATGTCGAAGATCGAAGCCGGATTGACCGTAATGCCCTTGGTCTGCAAATGCTCTGCCAGATCCTCTTTTTTCTTCTGCTTAATCGCCAAAAGCTCTTCTAATACCTGCTCGTCCTCTACAAATGCCTCCAGTTTTTTCAACTCCTCGGCATCCCGCTTAAAGCCATTTCCAATCAAACGTTCTATCAGGGCGGTCAGCTCCTGATTACTGTAAAGCAGCCAGCGGCGGAACGTAATACCATTCGTCTTATTCTGGAAACGCTCCGGATAAAGCTTATAAAATGCCTTTAACTCGCTTTCCTTTAAAATATCCGTATGCAGCGCCGCTACTCCGTTCGTGCTGAATCCATAATGGATACAAATATGCGCCATATGCACCTGTTTCTTCCGGTCGATGATCACGGTCTTCCGATCCTTGGTCGATGCCCTTACCTTTTCATCCAATACCTTGATAATCGGAACAAGCTGCGGTACCGCTTTTTCCAGATATTTAAGCGGCCAGGTTTCCAATGCTTCCGCCAGAATCGTATGATTGGTATACGCGCAGGTCTGGCTTACCAGACGGATCGCCTCGTCCTGTTCGATTCCCTCTTTCATCAGCAGACGGATTAACTCCGGAATCACCATCGTCGGATGGGTGTCGTTGATCTGAATCACTGCATATTCCGGCAGTTCTGTCAGTTTCCCGCCTTTTTGCTTGATCTCCTCTAAAATCATCTGCGCCCCATTGCTGACCATAAAATATTGCTGATAAATCCGCAGCAGCCGTCCGGCATCGTCGCTGTCGTCCGGATACAAAAAGAGCGTCAGATTCCGTCTGATATCTTCCTTGTCAAAGTCAATCCCTTCTTCTACGATACCCTCGTCCACCGTTTCCAAATCAAATAGATGCAGCTTATTCCGTCCGCTCTCATAGCCTGCCACGTCAATGTCATACATCCGGGAGGTCACAGTCAGCCCGCCGCCAAAAGACACCTCATAGCTGACGTCTGTTTTGGTCAGCCAGCTCTGATCCTCGATCCATGGGTTTGGCTCCTCCATCTGCTTATGATCCGCAAATCTCTGACGGAACAAGCCAAAATGGTAATTCAGACCAACCCCGTCTCCCGGCAGTCCCAAAGTCGCAATGGAATCCAAAAAACATGCTGCCAAACGTCCCAGTCCGCCGTTTCCAAGAGACGGCTCCGGTTCCAGTTCTTCCATTTCCGTCATAGAAAAACCATGCTCTTTTAAATACGTATCCATTTCCTCATAGGTGCCTAAATTGATTAGGTTGCCTGCCAGAAGCTTTCCAATCAAGAACTCTGCCGAAATGTAATACAGCTTTTTCTTTCCTTCCGTCAGCTTCCGATCTGCCATCTCCTCTTTGACCGCCTGCAGCAGCGCGACATAGACCTCCTTCGCACTGCATTCCCCGCAGCTTTTCTGGTATTGCTCCTTTAAAATACGCTCTACCCGCTCTTTCATGAATTCGAGTTCCTCCATTCTTTTTCCTTTATCACTCTTTTTCTTATTGTAAGCAATCCTTTTTAAAAAAATTCCTGCTTATAATTTTAACAGCGCTTCGTCTAGCTTTCCCAATACTTCTTCCGATACGCCTGGAAGCATTCCTTTGATTTGCCGCAGACTCATATGCCCTGCCATCGGATTTGCAGCCATCCCTTCTACCGCCGGAAAGGCTTCTAGCACCAGAGCTTTCGCTTCTGCGGACGCCAAAAGCTCGGATAAAACGGTATCAATGCTGTATTTCCCGGTTCTGCCGTCGTTGACGCCATAAATCGTAAAATCTCCTAACCTATCGCGCAGCCAGCGAACACACATCGGAAACCATCCGGCAAAATCCGCATTCACATTGTCGCGAAAACCGCTGCTCGTCAACGTTTTTCCCAAGGAAAGCCCATGTACTCCGCTGCGGAAAATATGTAGTTCAAAATCCACACCGGCGGTATTTAATGCCTGGGCAAATGCCAACGGATGTGCCGGCGGCGTCACCTTGTCGTCCCTGGTACTGAAAATAAAAGACGGCGGCGTCTGGCTGTCTACGGATTCCACAATATCCGGGCAGTCTAAGGCGCGTAAGTCGCTGTGGATAATCCCCGGATATCCGAGTACCAGCGCATCCGGACGCTCCTCGCCATGCGTCGCCACTGCTGCCGCCAGATGCCCGCCGCCGGAAAAGCCAATCATCGCTACCTTTCCCGGTGCAATATGCCATTCCTCCGTTTGATCACGAAGGTACTTTAACGCCAGTTCGGTGTCCTTCATCGGATCTCCCATCACCGCGTCCGGCTTCTTTGTGACCGTCGTATAATCCAGGACAAACGCCTGATAGCCTTCTGCAAAAAAAGCCATTGCCACCGGCTCGCCCTCCCGTTCACTGCAAAAACGGAAGCCGCCGCCCGGCAGCACCAACATCGCCGGATAAGCGCTGATATTTCCCATTTCTTGGCTTGGCTCATGCAGGTATCCGGTCAATACGGCATGTTCCCCGATTGTTTTTTGTATTACCTTCATCTTTCTATCCCCTTTTTTCGTAAAATTAAAGCCTAGTGAAAAAGAATTCCACTGATATAAATAAGAATCCTGCCCGGAGGGTTTTTTGTATGATAGGGAAGTTCGGAGAACTTTCCTATCATATAAAAAATAGAGGCAGGATAACGATGTCTGCTGAAATCCTGCCATTCTACCCCGCGTCCAGCCATCGTTATGCCCGCCTTCTGGCACAGAGTATAGCACAAACCCTCCCAGATGAAAAGGTTCACTTTTTCATTGTGAGACAGTTTTAAAAAATTATTCCAATGCACCAAATTTAACAAGATTTTTAAACAGCACTGCTCCAATCCCGTTTCCTAAAAGCATCACGCCGAGGTAGAGAAACGCCTTCCCCTGATAGGCTCCTGCCAGATGGAAATAAAACATATCTGCTATAGAGTGTTCAAATCCGGACAGAATAAAGATCATCACCGGCGCAATAATAAAAAGATGGTTTTTTGCTTTGTTGAAATTGTCAATCGCCAAATACATCATCACACCGCAAAATATCGCCAGTAAAAAAACGTTCCAGATCGTGTTATCCAGTTTTTTATCCACCAGCTCTGCCGTAGTGATATTCAAATGCGCCGCCTTAGCCAAAACCGCAGTCAGAAACGTACCGGCGAAATTTCCGGCAATGATAATCAGCATATCAAATAATTCCTTAGGGCTTTTGATAAAACCGATCTTTCCGGTATAAAGAGCGAAGCCCTGTGTGACTATCGTCAGCAGTCCAAACGAGAAAAGCAACGATCCGATTACCTTATTTTCCACGGATAAATAGACAATTCCCCCAATTCCAATCATAAATCCTGCATAAATTGCTTTGATAAACAACTGCAGCTTTGCCATATCCCTATGTACCCCCTTCTATTCTCTTCTGTTCCCGCTTTTGATTTTACCACGTTTTGGTCGGATATTCAATCCTTACTTGCTGCGGGATGTCTTATTTTTCACAACGTTGTTCCTTCACTGCCGACTTCAGCTTCCTTTCCTGAAAAATTATACTTGATAAGCAACCCACAATGTGTTTCTTGACAAATTCCCTTCCCTATGCTATTCTTACTATATCGAAGTTCGATATATCTGAATACGATAGATTGCACTGTTATTTATTTTTTCTGCTTAGAGTCTACCCAACCGCCGGAATGTGAGGTGATAATTTGAATTCCCATATAAAAAAAGTTTACATGCCAATGACAGAAACCAGCTTCTATATTCTTTTATGCCTGCAGACAGAGGCACATGGCTACCGGATTGTACAGCAGGTAGAAGAACTGACTGATGGTGCTATTCGTATTAGTCCCGGTACGCTTTACGGAAGCCTCTCTAAAATGGAACGAGACGGTCTGATCCGATTTATCCGCGAAGAAGAAAAACGAAAGCTTTATAAAATCACCGTTCTGGGACAGGAAGTATTAAATCTGGAAATAAAGCGAATCCGGCGTCTCTGTCGGAATATAAAAGAATACCAGCTAAAAGACTATGAAGAAAAAATAGAAGCAACTATGCTTCTTTCGCACAATGAAATAAGAAACAAAAAATGAAAAGGAGGATGACAGCATGAAAAACAACTATACCAAAACAGAAATCCGTTTCTTTACCGTACCAGAATGGCAAAAGGAACAAGACTATTTACGCAGGCAGCATCAAAACGGATGGAAGCTTCTCTCCGTCAATTTCTTAGGTGTCTACTTCTTTCAACGATGCGAACCGGAGGACGTTGTTTACCAGTTAGACTACAACCTGGAAAAAAACAGCAACAGCACGGCTTATGTCCAGATGTTTGAAGACTGCGGCTGGGAATATATCCAGGATTTTTGGGGTTACAGCTATTTCCGTAAACCGGTTTCCGAGATGAATGGGGAAGAAGAAATTTTTTGCGACGCCAGTTCCCGATCCAACATGATCAAGCAGGTACTAAAGGGGCGTATTCTTCCTCTTTCTATCTTGTTCTTTTTTGTTCTCCTTCCACAATGTATCCTGAATTTTCTGGTTTATCATCCTTTCCAGCAGGTGATGGCCTGGATTTATGTCGGACTGATAGTGTTCTATTTATTCTTGTTTTCCTGGTCGGGATACCAGTTTTGGAAATTTGTAAAAAAAGATAACTTATGAAAAAGAATTCCCAAAAAACATCCAAGAAGAGGGGCTGCTGCAAAAGCGACAGTCCCTCTTCTATATTTCTTCCAATACATTTGCTCTAACGTATCCCCCCAGCAGAACAACGTCCGTATGCCTTCTTATTCTTCCCAAGCCTTTGCCCGCTCTACCGCTCTCCTCCAATTCCGAAGCAGCCGCTCCCTCTGCTCGGTATTCATATCCGGCTGATACTCTCTCGCCTGTTTCCAGTTTTTCTTTAATGCTTCTTCGTCCGACCAGTAACCGACAGCCAGTCCAGCCAGATAAGCGGCTCCTAAAGCAGTCGTTTCGATACAAGTTGGCTTTTCTACCGGAATCCCCAAAATATCCGACTGAAACTGCATCAAAAAGTGATTGGCAGATGCCCCGCCATCTACTTTAAGACCAGAAAGTGTCAGTTCTAAATCCTGCTCCATTGCCTTTAACACATCGACTGTCTGGTAAGCGATCGCCTCTAGTGTCGCCCGAATCACATGCTCTTTTTGGGTGCCGCGGGTAATGCCTACCATCGTTCCTCTGGCATATTGATCCCAATGAGGCGCTCCCAGCCCGGTAAAAGCCGGTACGATATAAACGCCGCCGGTATCCGGCACGGATCTGGCATATTCTTCGGATTGCGCTGCAGTGCGGATCATCCGCATTTCGTCCCGCAGCCACTGAATCGCCGCCCCGGCTACGAATACGCTGCCTTCCAGAGCATAAATCCGTTCTCCCGGTCGGCTGGCAGCAATCGTCGTCACCAAGCCGTTCCTAGAAAGAATCGGTTTGCTTCCGATGTTCATTAACAAAAAACAGCCTGTCCCATATGTATTTTTTACTTCGCCTTTTTCAAAACAGCACTGCCCAAACAAAGCCGCCTGCTGATCTCCGGCAGCTCCGGCAATCGGAATTTCCCCGCCCAGCACAGACTCGTCCGTATAGCCATATATCGTACTGCTTGGCTTTACCTCCGGCAGCATACATTTTGGAATCTGCAGCCGCTCTAACATCGTATCATCCCATGTCAGCGAATGGATATCAAACAGCATAGTACGAGAGGCATTGGTATAATCGGTAACAAATACCTTCCCCTTCGTCAAATTCCAAATCAGCCATGTGTCTACCGTACCAAAGAGCAGTTCCCCGCGCTCCGCCCGTTCCCTTACCCCCGGCACCTCGTCTAAAATCCATTTTAGCTTACTGGCAGAAAAATAAGCGTCCGGCTGCAGCCCGGTATGCTCTCGGATATAATCCGGGAAGTCTCCTTTCATCAACTCATCTAGCATATATGCGGTCCTCCTGCACTGCCAGACAATCGCATGATAGACCGGCTCTCCCGTCCGCTTGTCCCAGACAATCGTCGTTTCTCTCTGATTGGTAATACCAATCGCCGCAATATCCGCCGCGCTCACTCCATGCGCCGCCATCGCTTCCGTCGCTACACTAAGCTGAGACGACCAAATTTCCATCGGATTATGCTCTACCCAACCCGGCTGTGGATAAATCTGTGTAAACTCCTTCTGTGCCACACTGCAGATTTCCCCTGCCTCATTAAATAAAATACAACGGGAACTGGTCGTTCCCTGATCCAAAGCCATTATATACTTTCCCATACCTTATACCTCCATTACGAGTTCCGCAGCCTTGCCTCTAGTACATGTTTTGCCAGAACAGACGTTGTGACGGTGCCGACGCCTCCGGGTACAGGCGTAATCGCCGCCGCTTTACCGGCGGTCTCTACCGAAGCAAAGTCTACGTCACCGCAAAGCGTCCCGTCTTCTGCTACGTTGATGCCCACATCTACGACCACTGCCTGCTCTCCTACATGCTCGGCAGTCAGCAGCTTTGCTTTCCCGGCAGCAGCAATCAAAATCTCGGCTCTCTGACACTCTGCCGCAAGATCTTTCGTCCTGGTATGACAGACTGTAGCCGTTGCATGGCGGTTTAGTAACAGCAGCGCCAACGGCTTTCCAACGACCATACTTCGACCGACGACTGTCACACGTTTTCCGCTTAGTTCTATTCCGGCATAGTCTAGCAGTTCCAGGACTGCCTCCGGCGTGCAAGGAGCAAAACCATCCGCTTCGCCTGCCATTACTTTCGCCTGATTCATCGGGCTGATACCGTCCATATCCTTAGCCGGATCGATGCGGCGCTCCAGCTCTTTTTCCTTTAAATGTGCAGGAAGCGGACGAAGCAGCAATATACCGTCGATTTCCGGATCGGCGTTAATACGGTCAAACTCCTGGTAAAATCGTTCCTGGTCAATATCCCCCGGATAAACATATTCCTGATGGGAAATTCCAATCTTATCCATCCGCTTCCCGGCTCCGCGTTCATAGGAAATCTGATCCGGCTGCTCTCCTACCCGCAGAATCGCTAACTTAGGAGGGCGCTTTCCGGCAGCCGTCAGTTGTTCCACCTCTTCGGTCAGTCTTTTATTAAGAGCCGCTACGACCTCTCTACCTTTGATAAGTTCCATCACACAAACGACCGGCTGCATGTAAACAAGGCTTAAACAAAGCGTCGGTCTTCCTCCTTCCCTGTCATACTCTCGTTTTTATTTCGTAGTAAGTTCCTGCTTATGACGTAATCGTTATTTTCTCTTAACATCTGTCCCTAACAACCGGCTCTTTACCACCTCAAATACCTGCTGACTCCGTTCGGCTCCTTCTTGGATCAAGGCTTCTGCCCGTTGGTTTAATTCCTCTGCCTGTTCCCGGTTCTTCATCAGCTTTGTATTGATATATACGTTTAAGGACGCTCCCTGCAGAGCGGCTTCCAAAAGCTTTGCACCCACGCCTACATCACTGATCGCCAGAACGGAGCCTTTGACAGATAACTCCTCTTGAAGCCGGATAGCTTCTACGGCTGTCTCCATTATACGGAGCGGCACCAGACTGGCTTCATACAACGCGCCTTCCATAACCTCTTCCTTATGCGCCAGCTCCTCCGGAGTTCCTTTTGGCAGACCATATGCCTTAGAAAGCGGCTCAAACACAGCGGCGTCCTCCTCGATCAACTGAAGAAGCTTTGTCGTCAGCCGCTCCGCTTCCTCTAAGATTCGTTCGATATCCGGCTGGTATTCGGCATATTTTTTCTTTCCGGACGTCAGGTTCCCTACCATAGACGCCAAAGCCGTCCCAATGGCTCCTGCCAAGGCACTTGCTCCCCCGCCGCCTGGGACGGGAGCCTTGGAAGATAAGGCTTTAATAAATTGCAACAACGTTGTCTCCTGCATCTTACCATTCTCCTTTTGACGTTCGTATTTTTTGTTCCTGATTATTCTTTCCCGACAATTTCATTTTTATTTTTGTAAATATGCCCCTCTGGTACATACCCTCTGACCATCGAAAGCGGATAAATCTGGCAGTTTCGTCCAACCACCGTTCCCGGATTTAACACACTGTTACAGCCTACTTCTACATAGTCTCCGAGCATTGCCCCTACTTTTTTTAATCCCGTTTCCAAACAAGCGTTTAAAGCCTTTCCGTCGGCAGGAACCCGAATCGTTACTAACGTTTTATCTGATTTGACATTGCTGGTAATCGAACCCGCTCCCATATGCGCCTTAAAGCCCAAAATCGAGTCTCCGACATAATTGTAATGCGGCACTTGAACAGAATCAAATAAAATGACGTTTTTTAACTCCGTAGAATTCCCGACTACCGCATGTTCTCCGATCAATGCCTTTCCACGGATAAACGCACAATGCCTCACTTCCGCTTCCTTTCCGATGATACATGGTCCGTTGATACAAGCAGTCGGCGCCACTTTTGCCGATTTTGCCACCCAGATATCCTCTCCCCGCTGTTCATATTCTTCTGCGGGCAGCAAAGCTCCTAACCGCTTGATTTCCTCCCCGATGCCAGGAAGTGCCTCCCAGGGATACCGAAACTGTTTGAAATACTCTCCTGCCAATGTTTTGCTTAAATCGTATAACTGCGCTATCGTTAGCTGTTCCATCACTGTTTTTCTCTCCTTCCCTCTTTTTCTCTCTAAAGCTCCCTCCGGTTTTTATAAATTTTCCGGTATGTCCGGAACGATTGGACTTTGAAATAGTTCAAATGGATCGATTTTCTTACTCCACCGTCACCGACTTCGCCAGGTTCCGCGGCTTATCGACGTCAAAGCCTTTTCCGACTGCTACATAATAGGACAGAAGCTGAAGCGGCACAATGGCAAGCGATACAGTAAAATAAGGGCTGGTTTCCGGAATATAAATCACCAGATCGGCGCATTGTTCCACCTCGGTATTCCCTTCATTGGTCAGAGCCAAAAGCTTTGCTCCACGACTTTTTACCTCTACCATGTTGCTGATTGTCTTTTTATATAGCTGCTCCTGCGTCAAAAGTCCTGTAACCCAGGTGCCGTCCTCAATCAAGGCAATCGGGCCATGCTTTAATTCTCCTGCCGCATAGGCTTCGGAATGGATATAGGAAATCTCTTTTAGTTTGAGTGAACCCTCCAGGGAGGCGGCGTAGTCCAAGCCGCGTCCGATAAAAAAGATATCCTTTGCTGCCACGTACTGCGTTGCATAATATTGGATGTTTTCTTTGTCCTCCAAGATTGCCTGTACCTGTTCCGGCAAAACGGTAAGCTGTTCCATTAACTGTGAATATTGCGGAGTGGTAATAGTGCCTCTGATGTTGGCAAAATACATCGCCAGCATATAAAAGGCGACGAGCTGAGTGCTGTAGGCTTTGGTCGTTGCTACAGCGATTTCCGGTCCTGCCCAGGTATACATACAATTATCTGCTTCTCTGGCAATGCTGCTGCCCACGACATTGACGATACCAAGCGCCCTGGCACCCCGCTTTTTTGCCTCCCGGAGCGCTGCCAGAGAATCTGCCGTCTCTCCGGACTGACTGACGATAATCACCAACGTATCCTTTGTCAGCAGCGGATTACGGTAACGGAATTCACTTGCCAAATCAACCTCAACCGGAATTCCTGCCATCTGCTCAAACACATATTTGGCAGCCACTCCCGTATGATACGCCGAACCGCACGCTATAATATCTATTTTTTGAATCTGTTTTATCTCCTCTTCGGAAAGCCCGGTTTCCGATAAATCCAGCACTCCGTTTTTGATTCTTGGATGGATCGTATCCCGCAGCGCCTTTGGCTGCTCGTAGATCTCTTTTAACATAAAATGCTCGAAGCCGCCCTTTTCCGCCGCTGCAATATCCCAGTCAATCGTTGCCAGTTCTTTGGTAATCTCTTCAAAATCCTGATTGTAAAAATGGATCGTATCCCGACCAATACGGGCAATCTCTCCATTTTCCATAAAATAGACCTCTTTGGTATATTTTAAAAAGGCTGGCACATCCGAAGCAATAAAGTTTCCCTCCGGCGAAACACCTACCACCAGAGGACTGTCCTTTCTGACGGCAAAGTATTCATCCGGAAAATCGGCAAATAAAACACCTAGCGCATAGGAACCTTCCAGACGGCTGACTGCACGCTCAATCGCTGCCAGCGGATCTCCCTCATAATAATAATCAATGAGCTGTACAACCGTCTCTGTATCCGTTTCCGTCTGAAACTGATAGCCCTTTTCTGTCAGATATCCTTTTAGCTTCTGATAATTTTCAATAATTCCATTATGGACAATCGTAATCGTCTCATCCGCATTGAAATGAGGATGAGAATTCATATCCGACGGCGCGCCATGCGTTGCCCAGCGTGTATGCCCGATGCCCACGGTTCCCTTGACCTGACTTCCCTCTCCGGTCAGCTCCCGCAGCACGGAAAGCCTGCCCCGCGCCTTGGCAATCTGGATTTTTCCGCCGTCAAATACCGCGATTCCTGCCGAATCATATCCCCGGTATTCCAGCTTTGACAACCCGTCTAATAAAATCGGAGCAGCTTGCTGCTTTCCGATATACCCAACAATTCCACACATATTATCTATATCCTTTCTGATTTTTAGTTCCGCAAAAATCCTCCCTGGACACTTCATCCTAAGCAAACTATTCAGCCGCAAAACCCAGCGTCTGAACAGTTTGCTGTGTCCTGTCCGGATTTTTGCTGATTTTAAGTTCCGTAAGCGCTTTCCGAGTACCTTTACCGGCAGATAATATCCAGCCGCAAAGACCCGCGTCTGAATATTATCTGTGGTACTCTTACAAGCGCTTACTGTTTTTAAGTTCCGTAAGCGCTATACGCCTAATTTATTTATAATATGCCGCTACCCGGTCAAATGCCCCTCGGAGTGCCGACTGGTTTCCCAGTTTTTTTACGCCTTCGGTCATTCGGGAAACAAATCCGGTCAGCTTCTGCATGTATTCTTCTTCACTGATGCTGCCTTCGGAGACGTAGGTCAGACCCTTTTCCCAGCTTGCCGTCAGTTCCGGGTTTAGAAGAGAGCGGATGGAGGAATAGACCACCTCATAAACCAGCTCTCCCTGCTGGGCAGGTGTAATGATCTGCGTCTTTTTATTCAGCTTTAAATAATTGATCTTTACCAGCTTGTTTAAAATCTCCGCTCTGGTCGCGCTTGTGCCGATTCCGCTTCCTTTGATCTGCGCCCGCAGTTCTTCATCTTCAATCAGTTGCCCGGCGTTTTCCATCGCTAAAATCATACTGCCGGAATTGTAACGCTTCGGCGGACTGGTTTTTCCTTCTTTTATGTTCATGCCTTTAAGGATTAGTATCATTCCTTTTTTTAAGCTTCCGGCAAACGCCACCAGTTCAGCGTCTAACGTATCGCCCTCCTGGTTGCCCGGCACCAGGTTCCCTGCTCCGGCTCCTGTATTTCCCGAATTACCCGCTGTTCCTTGGGAAGCAGGCGGTTGACCGGCAGGTGTCGCAGAAGGATTGGCGATCTTTAAATATCCCGGATCGATCAGCAGCCGAAAGGAAGTAAAAAAGTGTTCGATTCCTATCTTTACAATCAGATTCAATTTCTGATAGACCGCCGGCGGTAAGAAAATACACAAAAACCGTCTGACGATCGCCTGATAGACTTTTGCTGAAAGAGGTGTCAAGCCTCCTAGCTGTCCCAAACCCTGCCCGGTCGGAATGATCGCATAGTGATCGGTGATCTGCTTGTCGTTTGTATAACGGGTATTGCCGATTTTTTTATGGGAACCCTTCTTTAAAATCTCCGCTGCCGTCGTTCCCAAAGATGCCACCGAATAACCAGTCAGCCCCTGCAGGTTTTTATGAATTTCCTTTGCTACGGCACTGGAAAGAACTCTGGCGTCGGTTCTTGGATATGTCACCAGCTTCTTTTCATACAATTCCTGTGCAATCTTTAACGTCTCGTCCGGGCTGATTTTAAACATTCTGGAACAGTCGTTTTGCAGCTCCGCCAGGTTGTACAGCAATGGCGGGTTCTTTTTTTCGGTCTTCTTTTCTACCTTCTCTACGACTGGCTGTTTGCCGGATGCCAGTAACTTTTCGATCAGCTTTTTCGCATCCTCTTCTTTTCGGAATCCATTTTCTTTATAAAGGAGCGGCGACTGAGCATACTCGGAACCCTCTACGGCACGCCATTCTCCCTCAATGGTATGGGAGCCTGTTGTCTGCCCGGTTGCCTGCTTTGGTGCTTGTGCCGCTGTTTCCTCTTCCTTACCAAAGGTAGCAATCACCCGGTAAAAAGGCGTTTCCACAAAATCTCTGATTTCCCGTTCCCGGCGTACGACCATCCCCAGCACACAAGTCATCACCCGACCAACCGAAACTGCTGACCATTTGCCGTTGTTTAAAAAATCCATAATGGCATTGCCGTATTTAAGAGTAAGGGCTCTGGAAAAATTGATGCCCATCAAATAGTCTTCTTTTGCCCGCAGGTAGGCAGCGCTTGCCAGATTGTCATACTCGGAAAGCGGCTTTGCATCCTGGATTCCCCGCAAAATTTCCTCTTCGGTCTGGGAATCAATCCATACACGGAGCTTTTCTTTGCTCTCCCCTACCTGCGCCATCTCGTCTACAAGACGATAAATATATTCCCCTTCCCGCCCGGAGTCGGTACAGACATATATTTTGTCAATGTCTTTTCGATTTAGCAGCTTGCTTACTACTTCATATTGCTTTTTGACTGTCGGAATTACCTCATATAAAAAACGTTCCGGCAAAAAAGGAAGCGTCTGAAAATTCCACTTCTTCAATGCCGGATCATAGATTTCCGGATAACTCATCGTTACCAAATGCCCGACACACCAAGTTACGACGGCATCCTCTGATTCGATATAGCCATCCTGCTTTTTTCCATTGATTTTCAATGCTTTTGCAAATTCCTGCGCCACACTGGGCTTTTCGGAAATGAACAGACTTTTACCCACGAAAACTCCCCGCCAATTCTCTGATATTTTTCACGCCGATTAGCTTCATTTTAGTGCTTCTGACTGCGCTCAGGTTGACTTCCGGCATAATACAGGTCTCAAAGCCTAACTTTCCGGCTTCCTCTACCCTCTGCCCTGCCATACTGACACCGCGTACTTCTCCGGTCAAACCGACCTCGCCAAACACAATCGTTTTGTTGCTTACCTCCCGGTTCCGGTAGCTGGACATCAGCACCAGCACAATCGCCAAATCCAAAGCCGGCTCGCCGACTCGCATCCCTCCTGCTACGTTGATATAAGCGTCGCAGGACGCCAAAGACATTCCGGCTCGTTTTTCCAACACCGCCATCAACAGGTTTACCCGGTTATAATCGATTCCTGCGGCTGTCCGGCGCGGCATGTTAAAGCTGGTCTGACAGACCAGAGCCTGCACCTCTACCAAAATAGGACGCGTCCCCTCCATCGTACAGGCTACTACGGAGCCAGGCTCATTTTCCGGCATCCCCTGAAGCATATATTCAGAAGGATTCTTTACTTCCGTCAAGCCGCTGTTTTGCATTTCAAAAACACCGACCTCATTGGTCGAGCCAAAACGGTTTTTCACAGCTCGTAGCAGCCGGTAAACTGCCACGTTTTCTCCCTCGAAATATAAGACGGTATCCACCATGTGTTCTAACATTCTTGGTCCTGCCACTACGCCCTCTTTGGTAACATGCCCGACAATAAAAATAGAGATCCCCATTCCTTTCGCCAGTCCTAACAGAGCCGTCGTCGTCTCCCTTACCTGGGCAGCGCTGCCCGGAGCAGAAGGAATGTCTTCCCGGTACATCGTCTGAATCGAATCGATCACCACCAAATCCGGCTGCTCTGTCTGCACCAATTCAATGATGATATCAAGGCTTGTTTCACAAAGAAGCTTTAAGTCTCCGGAAAACCCGCCCAAACGATCCGCCCGCATCCGAATCTGCCTTAGAGACTCCTCCCCGGACACATACAGCACGGATACTTCCCTGGTCGTCAGCTCCCGGCACATCTGCAGCAACAGCGTGGACTTCCCGATACCCGGATCCCCGCCGACCAGAACAAGAGAGCCTTTGACAATCCCTCCGCCTAATACCCGATCCAGTTCTCCGATCCCGGAGGAAATCCGCTCGTCCTCCAATACCGATACCTGAGAAAGAGAAGTAACGCCACCAAACCTGCCGGAAGAAGGCGTACCGCCTACGATGCCCGCCTGGCTACCGCCTGCCCTCTGCCGTAATCCACCTGACTGCGCCGTCTGATATCCTCCGGAAGAAATCCCGCGCGGCAGCCCGCCCGAGGCTCCCCCGGCGGGAGCCTCTACAAAGCTGTTCCAAGCTTTACAGGCAGGACACTGACCCAGCCACTTGGCGGACTCATTGCCGCATTCCCGGCAAAAAAAGCTTGTTTTATTTTTTGCCATTGTCTTTATGCCTCGGTAATCGTCACGTCAGCCGCCCTTCCGGCTTCCATTTCGACGCTGATGGTCAGCTTACCGCCTAAGCCGGTCTTCATTTTGCCGACCTGTGTCTGATCGACAAACACCTTGTACTCCTTTTCTTCCTCCATCCCCAAGGTAATCTGTACATCCTCGGATGCCTCTACCTGGAAGCTGACGCTTGTCTCCGTCTGCTCAAAATGAAAGACAGCGGTCCCTGGTACGGACTCGTATACAAACATGCCGTTTTTCTCCAGCTTGGTTATCTCATTGTAGGTTTTTACTTTGTAGATATCGCCGCCATGCTCAAATTCGTTCACCTTTGACTTTTGAGGCAACGTAAAATTGCCAAAGCTTAGTGTCCCGTCCTCTTCGCTGCGAATCAATTCTTCTACTACTGCCATGATCTTATCCTCCTGGTGTTTCAATATAAAATCCTTCTCGGTCAGCCTGCCAAGTTATCCTAACTTTTGGCAGGTAGCCCTACTGATATTTTACAATAGTTTCTTCAAAAGATCTAGATAAATATTTCCTTATTCTAAAAATTTTCTTTTTTATTTTTGGAATATAATTGCTCCTTCTTTGGCGTCCACCGTTACGGTATCGCCCGCCTGTACCTTTCCTTCTAAAATCTCTTCCGCCAGCTTATCCTCTACCTTGCTTTGGATGCTTCGTTTTAGCGGTCTGGCTCCATAGTTCTGATCAAATCCCGCCTCTGCCAACAACTGATACGCTTCCTCTGTCACCGAAAGAACAATCCCCATCTGCTCCTTGGTACGGGTGGCAATCGCAGAAAGCAGCACCCGCACGATTTCACAGAGATTGTCTTTGGTCAAAGTATGGAATACGATGGTTTCGTCAATCCGGTTTAAAAACTCTGGTTTAAAAATATGTCTGACTTCTTCCATCACATTGTTTTTCATCGTCTCATAGCTGGCGTTCTCATCGTTAGCCGCAGAAAATCCCAATGTTTTCGGGCTGAGGATACGCTGCGCTCCGGCATTGGAGGTCATAATGATAATCGTATTTTTAAAGCTGATCCGCCGTCCCTGGGAATCGGTAATATGCCCGTCATCCAACACTTGCAGCAAAATGTTAAAGACGTCTGGATGCGCTTTTTCAATCTCGTCAAACAATATGACGGAATACGGATTTTGACGTACTTTTTCACTGAGCTGTCCCCCCTCGTCATAGCCGACGTAGCCTGGCGGCGAACCGATCAGTTTTGATACGCTGTGTTTTTCCATATATTCTGACATATCGACCCGGATCATCGCATGTTCACTGCCGAACATCGCATCTGCCAAGGTTTTTGACAGCTCGGTTTTTCCTACGCCTGTTGGCCCTAAAAACAGGAAAGAACCAATCGGACGGTTTGGATCTTTTAAACCGACCCGACCGCGCCGGATCGCCCTGGCAACTGCACCGACAGCTTCCTCCTGCCCAATCACCCGCTCGTGCAGAATGCTTTCCAATCTTCTTAAACGATCGGTCTCTTCTTCTGCCAGCTTTTGTACAGGGATTTTAGTCCAGCTTGAGACGATATCCGCCACTTCGTTTTCCCCGACTACCAGACGGTTTTCCTGCCGATCCTGTTCCTGCTGTACATGCAGCTCATTGAGCCTTGCCTTTAGCGCTTCCTGCTCCTTTTTGATCTCTCCGGCTCGCTCATACGCTTCCTGTTTGATAGCTTCCTCTTTTTTCTCCTCAAGCGCCTGAATCTGTTCCTCGCATTCCTTTACCTCAGGCGATTCTACATACGTCGAAAGACGTACATGAGAAGCTGCCTCGTCAATCAGGTCAATCGCCTTATCCGGCAGGTAACGGTCGTTGAT
Organism: uncultured Lachnospiraceae bacterium; assembly: GCA_910585655.1. Classification (GTDB taxonomy): domain Bacteria; phylum Bacillota; class Clostridia; order Lachnospirales; family Lachnospiraceae; genus MGBC131033. Next base: position 14,646 of record CAJUFW010000001.1, on the reverse strand, counting down.
ATAGCGGATAGAAAGCTTTGTTGCTGCCTCGATGGCTTCATCGGTAATCCGTACCTTATGATGGGCTTCATAGCGATCCCTCAGCCCTTTTAAAATCAGCACGGTTTCCTGCTCGGACGGCTCCTCGACTACTACCGGCTGGAAACGCCTCTCCAGAGCAGCATCCTTTTCGATATGCTTCCGGTACTCTTCCCTGGTCGTAGCGCCTAATACCTGCAGTTCTCCCCGCGCCAGAGAAGGCTTTAAAATATTGGAGGCATCCAAGGCTCCTTCTGCGCCCCCGGCGCCGATAATCGTATGAATTTCATCAATAAACAACAACACATTTCCATCATTCATGACTTCCTGCATCACTCGTTTGATCCGCTCTTCAAATTCCCCGCGGTATTTAGAACCAGCCACCATCCCGGAAATATCCAGCGTCACTACCCGTTTATCTCGGATGGTATCTGGTACGTTTCCCTCTACGATTTTAGCTGCCAGACCCTCGGCAACGGCTGTTTTACCTACGCCAGGCTCGCCGATCAGGCACGGATTGTTTTTGGTACGGCGGCTCATGATCTGAATCACACGTTGGATTTCCTGTTCACGCCCAATCACCGGATCCAGCTTACCATCTCTGGCGTATGCCGTCAAATCCCGGCTATACTGATCCAAAACCGGAGTCGAGGAACGATGCCGGTTCCGGTTTTTCTGAGACATATATTCCCCTTTTGCCGTATTGACATCCTGCCCAATCGCGGTCAAAATATCAATGTAGACCTTTTGAATATTGACGCCTACCGTCGAAAGCAGCCGTACCGCAATACAGTCAGGCTCTTTTAGCAGCGCAATCAAAATATGCTCCGTGCCGATTAGCTGCGCCCCTAAGCGCACCGACTCCCGGTAAGCCTGCTCTAAAATCCGCTTTGCCCGCGGCGTCATAGCGTCCTCGGATGCCACGGCAGCCGTTCCGCCCGAAGCAATCAGACGGTTGACCATTTCCAAAATCCGTCCGCCGTCTACGCCGTTTTCCTCTAGCACCTGCCCCGCTACACCATCCACTCCCAACAGCCCAATCAGCAAATGCTCCGTCCCCACATAGTTATGGGACAGCTCATAGGCTGTTTCTGTGGCTACCTGCAGCGCGGCTCTTGCCTGCTCTGTAAATTTATCCTGCATTCTGTCTTTGCCTCACTTTCTGTTCCTTTAAAAAAACTTCAATTTTTAATTTTTCTTATCCTGCCAGCTCCGGCAGGTTCTGCCTGATATATTCTGCCCGGTACTTATCCCGCTGGAGATTCCCACAGCCTCGTCCGATCTGCATCTGGATATTGGCGCGTTGTACAGCGATTACAAGCTGATAAAACGGAAATTCTTCTTTCATTCGGATAAGCCCGGAATCTACACCAAGTTTAAGCTGCCCTAACAGCGTAATCGCGTCGGAGGAAGGGATTTTCATAGCATATTTTAAAACACCATAAGAACGATGTACCTGATCTTCTAGTTCATCGTAATGTTTTTCCAGCATAAATTCCCTACGCCGTCGTTCCTGGCGAATCACCTGCCTGACGACATGATTTAAGTTTTCCATGATTTCCTGTTCGGAATTGCCGAGCGTTCTTTGGTTGGAAACCTGATAAATGTCTCCGATAGCCGAAGAGCCTTCTCCGTAAATACCCCGCAGGACAATTCCATAAGCAGACATTTCCTCTGCTAGCTGCGCAATCCGGTTTGCGCTGGTCAACGCCGGTAAAAACATCATATAAGACGCCCGCAGCCCTGTGCCGACGTTGGTCGGACAGGATGTCAGATAACCGTATTGACGGTCATATGCAAACGAAAGCGCCTGATCCAAAATATCGTCTGCCCGGTTTGCACGCTCCCAGACTTCTGCCATATTCATCCCTCCGGAAATCGCCTGGATTCGGATATGATCCTCTTCGTTAATCATCACGCCTAACGATTCGTCCTCGGACAAAATCAAACCCGTCGCCTGCTTTTTTCCGGCAAAAGCAGGGCTGACGACATGACGCTCTACAAGCGCCTGTTTATCTACCTCTGTCAATGCCTGAAACGGACAGAACAGATATTCCTTTTCCTCTTCGGAGCCTGCCGGCATCTGTTCCTGGAGAAGTTTGGCGCAGACTCCAATCTCCTCTACCAGCTTTATAGCCTGTTCTGGCTGAAGTTTTACAGAAAAAGGATATTTTTTTAAATTTCTCGCTAAGCGTACCCGGCAGGAAATCACTACGTCGCTTTCTTCTCCTTTTACTTCATACCATTTCACTTGTTTTTCTGACATTCGCTACATCCTCCCTTCTCTTTGGAGGCTTTGATGCTTCGGATTTCATCCCGTAGCCTGGCAGCTTCTTCATATTCCTCTTTGGCAATCGCTTCCTCCAGGGCTTTTTTTAATAAAAGCGGATCCGGCTGTTCTTCTTTTTCCTGCTGTTTAAAGCTTTCCTGCTGCCAGGAAGCAGCGATTTTTCCTGTATGGGCAGTCGCACCCTGAATCCGCTTTAGCGTCCCCTGATGAAGCCGCCCAAAAATTTTATAACAATTTTCACACCCGAACTTTCCTACTTTCTGAAACTCCTGGTAACTCATCCCGCAAACCTGACAGACACGTTCCCGGCTGCTACCGCTTCCTATCCCCAATAATCCGGACAGAAGACTTTCTAACGGAATCTCCTTTTGAAAGCTAGTCAGTTCTGCCGCACAGTCTTCACACAGATGCTGCTCGATCTTTTTCCCACCTGTAATTTCCGTATAATAGATCTTTGCTTCTTTCATTTTACATCTGTCGCACAACATATGGTTCCTCCCTTCTGGTGGATCTTTTCTTACTCCGCCAAGCTTGATATGGCAGCCGTTCTTACCGTCGTCTCTGCCTGATGTTGTTTAGACTGGTGTTTTGCTTTGTTTCATAATATTTCTTCCCTACCTGAACCAACGCGATTCCCAAAATAGTACAAAGCGCTATTAACCCTGCTATTATAATATATAATATCCAAGGCGCCTCTGTGTCAACCTCTTTCCAACTTTCTACTTCTTTTTCTATGCTGCGGAACCGAATTTTTTCCATCGTTTTACTTTTGATGTCAAATTCATAAAAACCGGCGTTCCCTCTTAATATCTCTCCGTCCTCGCCCATACTTCCTTCCACATAAACCAGCACGTTAGAAGGCTCTCCGGTTTCTGTCTGATCCGACGAGGCTTCTTTATAAGCTGGTATCCGTTTTCCATACAGCATCAGGTTATAAGGGGTATATCCTTCTGGAAGCCCGGCAACGGCAGTCTGCGGCGCTTTAGAAACCAAATATCGGTACTGCCCGGATAGTTCTACACTATCGCCTCTTTCCTTTAACGAAAAACCGGATTCTTCGTTCTCCTCACTCTCTTCTTCCTCTGTATTGTCCGGTTCTTCCTCTCCTGGAGTAGAGGTATCGTCTTCTCTGGAAACATTTTTAAACACATGTATCCGATATACCCGGCTGTCTGCATTTTCCGCAGTCACGGTTATCTCAACCAAATTTTCTCCATCGGAAAACTCCTCGTTTCCCTGTACGGCAACTGTCGCCTTTGTGTCTTCCGGTACGGCGCTGATCACCAAAGATGTTACGTCCTCTACCTCTACTTCATAGCTCTCTGTTTCCGCCGAAAACTCCGGCGTCAGGCTACCAGGGCTTACCTTTAAATCCTGCAGCTTTGTTTCGCTGCTCGCCTGATCCGATGAAGTAACCTGAATGGAAAGCGTATTGCTTGAAACCGACATCTCCTTTCCGCCGTCATCCGCATAAACATGTGCTTTGTTCTGAATGGCAATCTCACAGCCGCCGATTCCTACGGCTCGAAACATCAGTTCATACGTCCGCTTTCTGGTTCGTTCCATCGGCTCGATATCGCTAATACGGATCGTTCCGTCGCCGCCTGTTGCCGGAGCTTCCGCCTCTTCAAATTCTAACACCGAAGCCTGATACGTTAAAAACGCTTCAAAATCTCCCAGACGATCCGCGCTTTCAATCACCAGTCGAACCGTAATGATATCCCCCACTTGGATTGTCGTTTCCTCTGTTTCAATGCTGATCGAAGCGCTTGCTGCCTGAACCAAAAGACCGCTGCCGGCTAACCTTCCTGCTGTCAGACAAAGCCCAATCACCAGAAAAAGGCAGAAGACTGTCGCCAGTCTCTGCCATACTGTTCTTATTCGGTTTCTTCCCTGTTTCATATACATCCTCCTGCCTGAACCCATCCACGATAAAGGATGGGTTCAGGTCTGCAAATTTTCACCGTTTTAGCTCTCTCTTGTAATATTTACCACATAGACCCGTACTTCTCCGTTTTCGGCAGTCACTACTATCATCGCCTGATTATTACCTGGTTTTAAGTTGATTGTACCAGCGCCCGTGACCGTAGCCTTACTGCTGACCGCTTCCGCATTCAGCGTTACCTGGGTTACTTCCTTCCCTACGATTAAGCCATACGCCTGCTCGGAAGCCGGATCGAAAGTAGGCGTTAAAGAATAGCCGTCTACCGCCAGTGTTTTTAACCAGTTGTTCGGATTCTTTTTATCCACCGGAGCCGGGCAAGCTGTCGCCGGCATATTTTGATACACCGGAATGGAAAATAAAATCGGCGTATCGGCAAGCTGACGATATGCTGCTGCCGTCTTGGCAGACTCGGAAGCAGCCGCTTCCACATTTGCCATATACTGATGAGAATAGGTCGAATTTTCCGTCACATTAAACTTCTCCAGATAAACCGTATTTTGTCCTCTCTGGATATAATTATACCCGATAAAGGCAGCTCCGCCTACGATTGACCGATAGGAATTGTTCCACGGAATCATAATATAATCGTTAAAACTCAGGGTACTGCTGTACTGCTTCCCAGGCGTCCCGCTTTGAGCATATTTCAGCCCGTTGATAATCGCTCCGCCCGCTGCCGTACTGTGGGTTGCACCGATGTTGTAAAAGTTGTAAAGTCCTTCATAACCGCTGACTTTACCGCTGACACTGGAGCTTAAAGAAGTGCTGCTTGTTACAATTTCCTGCTTGGAACGGCTTGCCAAATGGTATGGGCTGACCCCGGAATAAAGCGCCGCTTCCAAAAAGCTTTTCGCATAGGAAATCGTCTGCTGACGACCGTTGTCATCGGTATACGTATAAGTGGCTCCCCGCATAGGCGTTCCGCTTAAAATCGATTCTACGCCTGCCTCTGTCTGATAAGCAGGTTGGTAGGAAAGCAGTTCAAACTGAAAGATCCCGCTTTCCGTTAAAAAGTTCCTAGGATCCATATAATATTCGACTGCTTCCTTAGAAGCCGTTACCCAGGTACTTCCATCATATGGTATAAATTTATCTGTTTTCCAATTATAAGCCCCTGTCTCCATAGATTTCCATGCCAAATTTTTATGGTTTTCAATCAGGTTCTGACCGACGCCGCTCTCATTTTCAATCACGGTAGACCAGTCAAGCCCTGTCTGCTTTGCCTCAAATACCCAATAAGGATGCGCCGCATGAAGCGTCCTTAAATATGGCTTATAACTTTCCGGGAAGCCCTGCTGGTTCATACTCGCTTCAAATTCTGCATCATTTAGAGCGGAACCCGAACCGCCGGACGGCGTATCTGCCGTACCGCCAAGCTGTATCAACGCTGCCGGCACATAGCCTAAACCAACGCCGTGGCTTGTTTCATAGGTCACTAAATACCAGCTATTCCCGTCTACATCTGTCTTATCATAAACCGTCACGGCTTGTCCGTTGGTTAACGTATGGCTCGCGCCTGTCGTACTATCTTTTACCAGTTCACTAAAATATCCGGCTGCTACCCGCACTTCGGTAGGTCCGTTGATTACGACGCCTGGCTGCACCTGAAACGTTGTGTCGCTCCCGCCCGTATCCTCTCCGCCCGGAATCGTATTGCCGGAAGAACCGCCGCTCGAATTATCTCCCCCAGAGCTATTTCCCCCAGAACTATTTCCCGGAGTATTTTCCTCTGGAGACGTTATGGTTGTAACTACTTCTGTCTGACGAAAATCTACATACTTTGCCAGGACATAACCGGTCAGCAGCTTTTTCCCGTAGTAAAACTTAATCTGATACCATTTTACCCCCTTTACCGTTTTTTCCCCGGTAATAATACATTTTTTCCCCGGCTTTACCGCCATCTTCTTTTTATTATATGTTACAATATATTTTTTAGAAGCCGTTGTCGTGGTGCGCGGATAAAGCGCGCGGGTAATCGAACCTTTTACATTGATGCTGCTCCCGCTTTTTGCTGTTAATGTGACATATTCCGAGGAAACATAACCTGTTTTCTTTTTCCCGTTATATGTAAAAGAAATCTTATACCAATATTCCCCACCGGATGCCTTTCTGCTGGTAATCGTCACCTTATCGCCCTTTTTTAAAGAAACCGCTTCTTTTCCTACCATAAGCTGATCGTATTTCGTTCCGGCTCCCTTCCGAACTCTTAACACGTCTGCCGTCACCTTGCCTGGAACCTCTAGCGGAAGTTTTTCTACTACTGTAGTCACTTTGGAATCCGTACTGCTCTCTTCTTCCTCCGTAGATAAATTACTGCCTGCATCCACAGACTGGTCTGAGAGTTTTACGTAATTCCCGCTGATATATCCTGTCACTTTTTCGCCCTCAAAAGGAAAACTGACCTGATACCATCCGTTCTGCTCTTGCAGTACCTGCGCGGTTTCCCCTTCTTTTAAAAAGACGGAGCTTCCATTGCTGACTACCTTTTCATAGCCTGTCCCCGCGCCGGTACGCACATTCAAGGTAGATGCGGTTACGGTGACAATCTGTTTTTCTGCGGCGCGCGCTTTCACACGCTCCTGATATCCTGTATAGCCCAGCGTAGAAATCCCCAGTGCCAGTGCCAACGCTCCTGCCGCCGTCCGCTGCGCTAAATAAGGAGAACCTCTCCTTTCGTTTTTTTCCTGTTTCATAAATAAAATCCTTTCGTTTGTTATAAGCAAAATCCCACTGCCTTTCGGCAAAAAAGAAGAATTTCTCCTAACCGGATTCTACAGGATTCGATTCTAAAAGACAGGTATGGCATTTCTATGGCAGTAGGATATAGCAATTCTATCCAATCATTTTTTCTACAACTGTAAGATACTCTAATTTTTCCCTTCCCCAAAATACATCTTTTGTCGTTCTCCACCGGTAAACGCTTCTATGCTTTTTAAAAAGGCGTCTCCATATTTCTCAGCCTTATACTCTCCGATTCCCGATACGCTAAGCAGTTCCTTCTCCGTTTGAGGGAGCTTTATACATAGCTCTACCAATGTTTTATCCGAAAAAATCACATACGGCGGCACACCTTCCTGCTTGGCTAGTTTTGTACGCAACTCCCGTAGCTTAGCAAACAAATCCAATCCTTTGCTATTTAAAATATCCGAACGTCTGATTTTTCCGGTATTCGCACCAGCGCGACCTCCTCGTCCGCTTCCCGTCCTGTTTCCTGTCACAATATGTTCTTTCCCTTCTACTGTTTTCTCTCCTGCCAGGTTCGTATCCGGCAGCACCTGTTTCTGCCTTTTTAGGAATACTTTCTGCTTTCCTTCTATAACATTCTTTGATAATGCAGTCAAACGCAGCAGCGCATACTTATCCTTAGTCTGGTTCAACATCCCCTCTAGGAGCAGTTCGGTAATGATTTCCTGGATACCGCCTTCTGACCAGCCTGCCAATGCGCCATAGGAACGATACTCCGAAACCCGGTATTCCCGCAGCTTGGCGCCTTCCTCTCCTAAAAGAGTCCCTGCTACCACATGAATCCCATAACGCTGGCGCATTTCTTGGATACAAGTCAGGATTTTTCCCGCCTCCTTGGTCACATCTATCTCTTCAAACTCCTTCTGACAATTCGAGCAATTTTCACAGCGTCCCTTTCCTACTTCTCCAAAATACTGCAAAATATACTCCCGCAGACATCGTTTGGTCATTGCATAATAACTCATCTGGCGTAAACGCTCCAAATCCCGCTCCTGTAAGGCAAGCAAATCTTCCTCACTATTTTCCGGATTTGGCTCCTTGCTTTCGAGCAAATACCGGTTGATCACCAAGTCCTGGGCAGAATAAAGGAGGACACATTCTGCCGCCGCCCCGTCCCGTCCGGCTCTCCCAGCCTCCTGATAATAATTTTCCATACTCTGCGGCATATTGTAATGAAGCACATAACGGATATTCGACTTATCAATTCCCATACCAAAGGCGTTTGTTGCCACCATTACCGGCTTCTGGTCGTACATAAACTCTTCCTGGTTCTGCTTTCGTTCCTCTTGTTCTAATCCGGCATGGTATTTTGTCACCGATACCCCTGCCGTCAAAAGCTGCCCGTACACCAGCTCAACGTTTTTCCGAGTAGCACAATAGATCACCCCGCTTTCGTCAGGATGTTCCTCCACATACCGTATCACATAATCCAATTTCTTTTTGGGAGTTTCTACTGAAAAAAAGAGATTTTTCCGGTCAAAACCGGTCACTAAGATCTGCGGCTCTACAAGACCAAGGACACAGGAAATATCCTCCTTCACCCGCTCTGTAGCAGTAGCCGTAAAAGCGCTGATCACCGGACGCTTAGAAAGCAATCTGATAAACGGCAAAATATTTAGATAACTAGGACGAAAATCCTGCCCCCACTGGGAAATGCAATGCGCTTCGTCTACCGTCAGCATAGAAATCTCGATCTGTCTGGCAAATTGTAAAAAGCCATAAGTTTCTAATCGTTCCGGCGCAACATAAATGATTTTATACCTACCGCCCGCCGCTAATTGCAACGCCTTGGCAATTTGCCCTTCGCTTAAAGAGCTGTTGATATAAGCGGCATGAATTCCTGCCTGATTCAACGCCTGCACCTGATCCTTCATCAGCGAGATCAGCGGAGAGACGACTATCGTCACCCCTGGCAGCAACAAAGCCGGTACCTGGTAGCAAACAGACTTCCCGGCGCCGGTCGGCATAATGCCAAGTACATCCCGTCCCGTTAAGATCGCTTCAATCAAAAGCTCCTGTCCCTCCCGGAAGCTGCTGTAGCCAAAATAATTCTTTAGTATTTCTAATGGTTCTGTCATCAGATTCCCCCTTGACAATTTTCTTTTTCTCCATCTTACCTGATTTTTACAGTTTTTGCAACAAAATTTTACAATAGGTTCCTTATCCGCCGATAGACAACCCTAACTACTCTTATTCTTTTTCCCACTCTCTTCATAGACAGAAAAAATAAACAATTTTTATTTATTTTCCGCTTGCTTTTTTGTCTATTTTATGCTATACTAGCGCTACCGTCAAGCAGACGTCTATAAAACTCTAAAACACATCTTTTCTCTAAAAGGGGGGAATCAATACGAGCGATCAAGAATTATTGCTTGCTATCTCCGATCTGATGGATGTCAAAATTCACGCTGCGCTCCAAACAGAACTACAGCCGGTCAAGGATGATATCCGTGATTTAAAAGAACATGTCCAAAGCTTAGAACAGCATGTGAACAGCCTGGAACACCATATGGAACATCGGATGGACAGCCTGGAACATCGGATGGATAGCTTAGAACACCAAACGAACGGCTTAGAACATCGGATACAGAAGCTAGAGCAGCAAGTCTCCGGTATCCAATTAACCTTAGAAAACAAAACAAACCGGGATATCCGGCTACTGGCTGAAAATTATGTTCCTGCTGCAAAGCAGTACGAAAGAGCCGTTATCCAAATCGAATCCATTCAGACGGATTTGGATCTTGTCAAAAAAGTCGTTGCCACACACAGTGAGCAACTTCAGCAACTCGCTTAATGTAAGTTCTATTTTGTAAGACGGTTACAGCAGCAATTTCTTTTTATGAGTTTTGCCGTCTTGTCAACTCAGGGATGTAGCTCAGTTGGTAAAGCGCCGAATGCGCGTCTTGTCAAAGACGTCCGCCGCAGCCCCTTGTGTGGGTGTCGCAGGTTCGATTCCTGCCATCCCTGCTCCTGTTTTTTCGTATTTTTTTCTGATTGTATATTTCTATATTCTAAGGAGAGTTCAAATGAATTCATTTATGAATCACTTAACAGAAACATTAAAGACAGATTCTAATTTGTCTATTACCGAAAATGGCGCTATCGGCTATCGAACCACTGGAAAGAAACTGTTGGATATGAATTTTGCAGTTTCTTCCTTATGTGCAAAAACCGAAGCGCAGATCATAGAGCAGTTTACCCGGGTTTTTTATGAAAGACCGGCGCTTAGCTCTAAAATGGCTGTTTTTTGCCCGGGATATTCGTGAGGGAATGGGCGAACGGCGGCTGTTTCGGATTTGCTTTTATTATCTAGCTAAGCATCACGAAGCTACCGCAAACGCACTGCTTCCTCTTATACCGGAATACGGCAGATATGACGATCTGCTCTGTCTGTTGGATACTCCTGTAAAAGATGCTGTTGTCACCCTAATCAAAGAGCAGCTTACTTTGGACTAGAAGCACAAAGAAGCTCATGAGCCGATTTCTCTGCTTGGAAAATGGCTGCTCTCTGCAAATACCTCTTCGCCTGCTACCAGACGGTTTGCAGATATCTTAACCAAAGAGCTTGGGCTTACCAGGCGACAATACCAAAAGCTCCTTACAGAGCCAATCTTCTTTACCGAGAGGCGTTTTTGCGAAACGATTCAACGAGAAGACGTTCCTATTTGAACCAGTTGCAACAGGGAAAGGTAAAAATCCATGCAGGCGTTTTATTTCCTCATGATATCGTATATCAGTATTCTCTCCAACCGGAAAAGGAAGATGCCACCCTAGAAGAGCTATGGAACGCGCTTCCGGACTTTACCGCCGCCACTCGTATACATCCCAATGTAGCCAGACATACCATTTGTGTTATGGATAACTCCGGCAGTATGCTTTCCCGGATTGGTGCCACGAACCTATCCGCGCGGAACGTCGTAAATGCTTTGGCGATTTACTTTGCCGAACGCTGTGTTGGTCCTTTTCACAACCGTTATCTGACTTTTAGCGCGCATCCAAGGCTGGTTGATTTAAGCAACGCCCATACCCTACGAGAAAAGCTGGAGCTTACCCTCGCCTATGAGGAAGTCGCCAATACCAACATCGAAGCAGTATTTGACTTGATCCTGCAGACTGCCGTTGCCCACCGGCTGACACAGCAGGAATTACCGCATACCGTTTTGATATTATCCGATATGGAGTTTGACGCCTGCGTGGACTCTGGAGACTTTTCCTTGTTCCAGCGCTAATAAAGCCTGCTTTACATCCAGACCGCCACCATACCCCACCAGTGTTCCTCCTGATCCAATGACACGATGACATGGAATAATAACGCTGATGGGGTTGTTGTGATTCGCCATTCCTACGGCTCGGCTGCCCTTAGGACGCCCAATCTGGGCGGCTAGCTGTCCATAACTTCTGGTTTCTCCATAAGGAATCGTACAAAGCGCCTGCCAGTCCTCTAGCTGAAACATCGTTCCCCTGATTGCTACAGGCAGGCAGAATTCCTTTCGCGCTCCCGCAAAGTATTCTTCTAGCTGCCTTCTTGCCTCCCTCAGTACCTTGGTTTCTTTTTCCATCAGTATTGCTCCGTTTAGATACGGGCGGATCGCATTCTCGATTGCATTCGTCTCATTTATCAAATCAGCAGGAGAATAAAAATTTGCTGCCAAGATTCGTCCAGCCTGCTCGAATACCCAAAAATACCGCCCTGCAACAGATGTTTTTATGGTGATATAACAGCCTTCTCCCTTTTCCAGATCCGAATCCTGCCAAGCCTCTTTTTTTGCTAAATTTCCGCTTCCATATAGGACTTTCTTTCCCTGCTTCATTTTTTCTCCCCTGTTTTTCCTACTCCATCCACTGCCTGCAGTTTTTTTATTTTACGGTCATAGGTCAAAAGCCCGTTTACCTCGTCTTCTACGTCTGATACTTGGGTATAGACGTCCGCACATAACCCGTCGGCTTTCATCTCCTCAATCCGCCTTTGCAGCTTTTGATAGGCCTCTTGCAGTTCCTTTGCGCTTTGATAATGCCGGTAGCCATATATTTGATTGGAATAGGAATGCCCTGCTACATACCAGGCATAACCGCCGTATTCACTGTAGACTACCGGACGTCCGAACTGCTTATCCGGTTTTACTTCCAGCTTGCGGAAATAGTTGTGGATGCTTTTGACATCTCCGCCGCCCTGATCGACCCAGCCGCTGGCATGGTCAATCCATCTTGTACCATCTATGTTTCGCACCATCTTTGCTACCCGCAGTGCATCAAACTGTCCCCAACCTTCATTAAAAGGAACCCACATCCCGATACAAGGGCAATTATACAGATGTTTTATTGTTTCCCGGCACTCTGCCAGCCATTCCTGTCGTCCTTTCTTTTCCACCCTGGAAAATAGCTGACAACGGCTGTCTTTCATATGGCTTTGGATATACGGAAACACAGTTGGCAAATAGGTCACGGTCATTGGATGATAAGAACTGCCCCCATTGACCATGTCCTGCCAGACCAGCATTCCCAGACGGTCACAATGGTAATACCAACGTAACGACTCGACTTTGATATGTTTGCGGATCATGTTAAACCCTGCCTGCTTCATACTCTGAATATCATAGATATACGCCTCGTCCGAAGGCGGCGTCATCAACCCGTCCGGCCAATACCCCTGATCTAAAACACCATGCTGATAATAAGGCTTATGGTTTAGGCAAAGCCTTGGAATCCCCGCTTCGTCTGTTTCTATCGTAAAACAACGCATCGCAAAATAAGTTTCTATCGTATCCTCTCCTGCGGAAAGCTTCCAGTCATACAAATAAGGATCCTCCGGCGTCCATGGATGAAATTCCGTCTCCGACAGAAAACGCTCCCTTAACAGCCTCTTTCTTTTTCCCCGAACAACGCCATATTCCTCTGGAACGGCAGGATCCTCCGGAACAGCCCGCAGAGTCAATTCCGCTCTTACCATATGCCGCTCAAAGTCCGGAGTCAGCCGAATGCTTTCTATAAATTCCTCCGGAACCCATTCCATCCAAACAGTCTGCCAAATACCACTTTGCGCGGTATAAAACATTCCTTCCGGATGCAGCGTCTGTTTTCCCCTGGTATGATACGAGGTATCACTCTGATCCCATACCTGCACCCGCAGCACATTGACCGGCTCTATCAGTTCCGTTACCTCAAAAGTAAACGGCAGATATCCACCCTGATGACCGCCTAACCGCTTTCCGTTCCACCATACCTGACATGCCTGATCCACCGCTCCAAAATGCAGCAGCAGACGTCCGCAGACAAATCGTCCGTCTTCCTTTCGCATCAGTTCCTCTTTGGAAAGCAAAATCTCTCGCTCATACCACAAAGACTCCTTTGGCAGAAGCTGCCTTCCTACCTCCGACAACGCACTTTCCGGAGAAAACGGCACTAAAATCCGTCCTTCCCAGGCGCCTGGTTCCTCGCTGTCCCAATCGGTTATGGCATACTTCCACCAACCGTTTAAACTACGCATATTATTTCGTCTCATCTGCGGTCTTGGATACTCTGACAGTACGCTGCTTTCCCAGGCAGTACCTACCTCGTCCGCCTCGCTGCTCTTCTCCTGTCCATCCCTCTTGTTATGCAGACGTCTGACCAATGCCTCTCCCCATGGGGTATAAAGCTGGTTCTTTGTCACGTCCTTTTTCCTAAAGTGCATAGTATGCCACGCTTCCCCTAGTTTCATGCTAACCCTCCATCATTCGACTTTGCTACTCCTTGTTTAGTACCGATTCTTATATTCTCCGGCATTTTGATAACGGATTGTCAAATCCTTAATCACCTCTCCTGCCAAAATCAGACCGGCTACCGGAGGAATGAATGAAACACTTCCCGGTGTTCTGCCCAGTTCCGTATGCACTGCCGTTTCCCTAGAATATACGACCTTGCACCGTTTTATTCCCCGCGCTTTTAACTCCCGCCGCATCACCCGCGCCAGCGGGCAGACCGCAGTTTCGTAAATATCTGCCACCTGAAAACGCGTCGGGTCAAATTTATTTCCGGTTCCCATACAGGAAATCACCGGAATTCGGTGTCTCGCTGCCTGTACAATCAGCTCTACCTTAGCTGTTACCGTATCCACCGCATCGACGATATAGTCATATTCCTGGAACGGAATGTTTGCAGACTGATCCGGCAGGAAAAAGCAGTTATGTGCTTCTACCTCAATTTGCGGGCAAATATCCAAAATCCGCTCCTTCATCACCTCTACCTTGGCTTGTCCTATTGTAGAATGAAGGGCAATAAGCTGACGGTTCAGATTGGTTTTTTCTACGCTGTCTCCATCGAAAAGCACCAGCTTTCCTACCCCTGCACGCGCCAACGCTTCTACGCAAAAACCGCCTACTCCCCCAATACCGAACACGGCTACCGTACTGGCTCCCAGCCACTGAATCGCTTCTTCCCCCATTAACGCAGCCGTCCTTTGAAATTGTTCTTCTCTTCCTGTAATCATACGCTTCTCCATTCTGTCTTAACTACAAGCTTTTCGCTAACGGCTCTTTTAACACGTTTCCACATATCCGGATCACTTGCCCGATCAAAAGTGCGGAAGCCACCGTTCCTATTCCGATTCCAATCAAATTTCCCCTTACTGCCAGACAAAGGATACAAGTAAGAACCACACATACGATATCCAGTA